>VAYK01000131.1 GCA_005884985.1 Actinomycetota bacterium
AGCCAGGCGGCGCGTGGATCGCCGTCGCGGGGCTGCCCGACGCTGCCGGGGTTGATCAGCCAGCGCCCATCGGAGAGGTCGAGCCGGGTGCCGGCGCCGGCCTGGGCGCCCTTGGCGACGTCGTCCGGCTCGGCCGCCTGGCCGGGCGGGAGGCTGCGGTCATGGTCCTCGGGCATGACGAAGAACAGCGCCACGTGGGAGTGGCCGATCAGGCTGACGCGTGCCGCCTGCACGGCGATGCACTCCGCGGCCTGATCGGGCCACAACACGTACTCCCAAACCGGGTCCCTTGGAGAGGCGTGATAGAGCGCCACCGCGCGTCCTTCGTCGACGGGCTTCAGCCCGCGCAGGAACTCGATCGTCTCGGGCTTGGCCGTCTCGCGGGTCCAGCGGACGGCGGCCGCCGCGGCGGGAGAGAAGGATGAGTCGTCGAGCTCGCCGAGTACGGCCAGGTCGTGGTTGCCCACGAGGCAGAGCTCGCAGCGCTCGGCGACCAGGCTGGCGCACTCGTCCGGATGGGCCCCGTAGCCGACCACGTCGCCGAGACACCACAACTCATCGAGGCCGGCAGTCTGAATGTCGGCGAGCACTGCCTCCAGCGCAGGCAGGTTCGCGTGGATGTCGCTGAGGATCGCCAGTCGCACGAGCCGGGGGAATATCGTAGGGACATGACCAACCCCAGCGGTAGGCGGCGGGTCGTGCGGGTTGGGACCGCGGCCGTGGCGATGGTCTTGGTCGCGGAGGCGGCCGTTTGGCTGCTGCGGCCCCGGGAGCGACCGATCGAGCCGGCCCCAGTCTCCGAAGGCCAGTACTTCACGCAGGCGCAGATCGACCGCGGCCGCACCTATGGCGATGGTCAACTGTGGCTCTTCCTCGCCGTCCTCGGCGCGCAGGGCGCGGTTCTGGTCACCCTCGCGCTCGGCCGGCCCGCCGCGGTTCGTCGCGGACTGGAGCGGCTCGGGGCCCGCCCCGTGCTCGGCGCGGCCGCGGCGGGTGCCGGGCTCTCGGTCGCCCTCGGCGTCGCCGCCCTGCCGGCCAGTATCGCCGCGCACCAGCGCGCGGTCGACTACGGGATCTCTACCCAGTCGTTCGGCTCCTGGCTCGCCGATGTCGGGAAGTCGGCCGCGATCGGCGCCGCGCTGTCCGCAGCGGGCGGGGCTCTGCTGATCGCGCTGGTGCGCCGCTTCTCGAGGCGTTGGTGGCTGCCCGGGACGGTCGCGGTGGGCGCCATCGCCGTCGTCTTCGTCTGGCTCGCGCCCGTCGTACTCGCGCCACTGTTCAACAAGTTCACGCCGCTCCCGGCGGGCAGCAAGGCCCGCGCCCAGGTGCTCAGGCTCGCGCGCCATGCCGGGGTGGACGTCGGGCAGGTGTACCGCGTGAACGCGAGCCGTCGCGTCCGATCACTGAATGCGTATGTCGACGGGATCGGATCAACTCGGCGGGTTGTCCTCTACGACAACCTGCTGCGCCGCACAAACCGCCCAGAGCTGCGCAGCATCGTCGCCCACGAGCTCGGCCACGTCAAGCATGACGACGTGCCGCGCGGGCTTGCGTTCCTGATCCTCGTTACGCCGCTGGGGCTGCTGTTCACGAGTGAGCTCGGCCGCGCGCTCGTCTGGCGCACCGGCGTGAACCCCCGCGGGCCGGCGGCGCTCCCCGCGTACATGCTCGGGCTCGCCATCGCCGCTCTCGTCCTCGGTGTGCCGGGGAACCAGCTCTCGCGCCACGTCGAGGCAAGCGCGGACACCTTCGCCTTGCGGCTCACCCACGATCCCAAGGCCCTGATCCAAGTGCAGCGACGGCTGGCGCTCTCGAGCGTCGCCAACCCGGACCCGCCAGGCATCGTCACGGCGCTGATCGGCACCCACCCGTCGACCATCGATCGCATCGGCGCCGCCGTGGCCTACGAGCGCGAGACCGCCACCGCACCCTCGCACTAGACGCCCCACGCGCGTCACCGGCTGCGAGATCGGCGATCTAGTATCGGTGCATGCCGGATCCACTCGAGGAGCTGCGCGCCACGATCCGATCGGCGGCCGGCGCCATGCGCGACGCCGCGCCGGACGCGATCACGCCGACGCTGGAACGTCCGCCCAAGCCCGAGCTTGGCGACTACTCGACCAACGCCGCGATGCTGCTCGCCCCGGCGTTCGGGCAGGCCCCCCGCGACGTCGCGGAGCGCCTGCGCTCAGAGCTCGACGCCCGGCTGGCTGGCAGCGCCGAGCGAGTGGAGGTCGCGGGCCCCGGATTCGTGAACCTCTTCCTAGCGGATCGCTGGCACCGCGAGAGCCTCGCCGCCCAGCTCGATGCCGGTGATGCCTTCGGCCGCAGCACCCCCGAGCGGCCAGAGCGCGTGCTGGTCGAGTTCGTGTCAGCTAATCCCACCGGGCCCCTAACCGTGGCGGCCGGCCGGGGGGCGGCGTACGGGGATTCGCTCGCGCGGTTGCTCGAGCTGGCCGGCCACGAGGTCGAGCGGGAGTACCTCCTCAACGACGTCGGCGGTCAGGTACGCCGCTTCGCAGAGTCGATCGCGGCGCGGATGCAGGGCCGCGAGCCGCCCGAGGACGGATACCGAGGCGAGTATGTCGTGGAGCTGGCCGGCGACCTTGCCACTGCCGGAGCCGACCCGGCCGACCTGGAAGAACTCGCCCGAAGCGGTACCGAAGCGATGCGCGAGCGGATAGCGGCAACCCTGGAGCGCTTCGGGGTGCGCTTCGACACCTGGTTCTCGGAGCGCTTCCTGCACGAGGGCTCCAAGATCCAGGCGGCGATCGAGCATCTGCGCCGGCGGGGTCACGTCTACGAGAGCGAGGGCGCGATCTGGCTGCGGACGACTGAGTTTGGCGACGACAAGGATCGGGTGCTCATGCGCTCCGACGGCGAGCCGACCTACTTCGCCGCCGACATCGCCTACCACCGGGACAAGCTGGAACGGGGGGCGGAGCGGATGATCGATCCGGTCGGAGCCGATCACCACGGCTACGTGCCGCGGATGCGGGCAGCGATCGAGGCGCTGGGTCACGACCCCGATCTGTACGAGGCGCCGATCATGCAGTTCGTACGCCTGGTGGAGGGCGGCGAGCGCGCGCGAATGTCGAAGCGGAAGGGCGAGTTCGCGGCGCTGGATGACCTGATCGACGACATCGGCGTCGACGCGGCCCGCTTCTTCATGCTGCAGCGCAGTCACGATACGGCGCTCGACCTCGATCTGGAGCTAGCCCGCCTCCAGTCGCAGGACAACCCCGTCTACTACGTCCAGTATGCGCACGCCCGGATCGCGAGCATCCTGCGCAAGGCCGTCGCCGAGGGGAGGGCTCCGGCCGCGACCGACGGCATGGCCGACGAGGCAGCGCTGGCCAAAGCGGCCAGCGCGGATGGCGCCCTCGCGGCGCCGGCCAAGGCGGCCGAGCGGGCGCTTGTTCAGCAGCTGCTCGAGCTTCCCGCGGAGGCCGTCGGGGCCGCCGAGCGCCGCGCTCCGCACCGCCTGGTCGCCTACGCGACGGCGAGCGCGGCCGATTTCCACGCCTTTTATCGGGACTGCCAGGTGGTGGGGGCCCCCGACGGCCTCGAGCAGGCGCGCCTGGCGATCTGCGTGGCCGCGAAGCGGGTCCTCGCGCGCACGCTGGACCTGCTCGGCGTCAGCGCCCCCGAGCGGATGTAGCGGAAAGCATCGCACGCGGCACAGGCCGTGCCAGCCGACCACGCGCGTCATATTCGTCCTGTTAGATTGCCGTCGCTCCTGGCACTCGACGAGGAGGATGACCATTGACCAAGGCTGAGTTCGTCGACCTGCTCGCACGCGATGGGCGGATCGGCAGCAAGAAGGCGGCAAGCGAGACCGTCGAAGCGGTGCTCGAAACGATCTCTTCTGCGCTCGCCCGCGGGGAGAGCGTCAGCTTCACTGGCTTCGGCAAATTCAGCGTCGCCGAGCGGGGGCAGCGCCAGGGCGTGAACCCTCGGACCGGCGAGCGGATCACGATCGCGGCTGGCCGCGTGCCGAGGTTCTCGGCCGGGGCTGCCCTCAAGTCCCGGGTGAAGGGCTGACCGGCAGGACGAAGCGCCTGGTCGCAAGCCGCGCGAAGCCAGGGGCCGGGTGAGCCCGCGCCCCTTCGCCGACCGGCTCGCCGCCCTCGTCGAAGAGCGGCAAAGCCAAGTGTGCCTGGGGCTGGACCCCGATCCGTCAAGGCTGGACCGGGACTCCGCGGCGGCTGGGGGGAGCGTCGCCGAGCGAGCCGCCGACGCCGTCGCCGCCCACTGCCGCTCGCTGATCCAGCGGGCGGGTCCGGTGTGCGTCGCCGCCAAGCCCCAGCTGGCGTGCTTCGAGCGGCTCGGCCCGCCTGGTTGGGCGGCGCTCAATAGCACTGTGGCGGCTGCTCGCGAGGCCGGCCTCGTGGTGATCGCCGACGGCGAGCGAGGAGACGTGCCGGTCAGTGCGGCCGCCTACGCGCAGGCGCTGTTCGGATCGACGCCGACGCCCTGGGGTGACGTCGCCGGCTTGGAGGTCGACGCGGCGACCGCCAGCCCCCTTTTGGGCTCCGACTCCCTGGAGCCCCTGATCGAAGGGGCCGCGGAGGCGGGCGCCGGCCTGTTCGTGCTGGTGCGCACGTCCAATCTGGGCGCCGCCGACCTACTCGACCTGCCGGCCCCGGACGCGCCACTGTTCGAGCGCCTGGCCGCTCTGGTCGCCGGGCTTGCCGACCGCCTGATGGGCGAGTGCGGGCTCTCCGGCACTGGGGCGGTGATTGGCGCCACCGAGCCCCGTCACCTCTCGCGCCTTCGCGAGCTGATGCCGCGCTCGATCTTCCTGGTCCCCGGAGCGGGCGCGCAGGGGGGCCGCGCCGCCGACCTCGGACCCGCCTTCGGCGAGCATCCGGGCTCGGTCCTGGTGACCGCGTCGCGCTCGATCGCGGGCGCCCCGGATCCCGCGGCGGCCGCAAGCGAGCTGCGAGCCGAGCTCTGGGCGCTCGCCGGGGGCTGACCGCGGAGCACCGCACGCCTGGGCACGGGCTTGCCGTGCACCTCCCAGCGGCGATCATGCGGATTCGCGAGGCTACCATCGCCCCTACAACGCCGGAGCGCAGCCGTGCTCGCGCGGCCTTCCGCCGCGCCCCTTTGGTCCCGGCCACCGGGCAACACATGGAGCCACAAGCCACCCAGATGAGGCCCAGCTGGAATCCGATCGCGAGGATCCTCGCCATCCTCGCGCTGGTCGCCGCCGTGATCGTGCTCTTGGTCGTGATCTCGGGCTCGATCGGCGGATCGGGCGGCGGGGCCGGAAGCGGGCACCGCGCCAGCCGCGCGAGCCAAAGCAAGCCGAAGCGCAAGTACTACGTGGTGCAGCCGGGGGACACGTTCGGCGGCATTGCCGAGAAGGAGGGGGTCCCGGTCGCCAGGCTGGAGAAGCTCAACCCCAACCTCGATACTCAGCTCCTTCCGCAGAAGGGATGCGTGAACCTGGTGCCCGAGGGGTGCAAGGTGCTCGCCAATGGGGGTTGAGGCCCGGGTTCGTGGGAGCGGTTCGCCGCCGCTTCGCGCTCGCGGCAGCGCTGGGGGTCGCGCTCCCGTCCCTCTCGCCGGCGGCTGGTGGGGCCGCCAGCAGCGCACCGACGCCGCCGAGCGTCCCGGCCACCGCCTGGATCCTGGTCGACGCTGGCGACGGCACCCGCCTCGCCTCATTGGAGCCCACCCGCTCGCTGCCGATGGCCAGCACGACGAAGCTCATGACGGCGTACCTGGCCCTCCGCGAGCTGCCGCTTCAACGGCGGCTGGTCGCGCCGCCTTACCACTCGATCCCGGGCGAGTCGCTGCTCGGGCTCGAGGCAGGAGAGCGGATCTCGGTCCGCGACCTGCTCTATGGCCTGCTGCTGCCGAGCGGCAACGACGCCGCGGTGACCATCGCCGACGGGGTCGCGGGGTCGGTTCCGGCGTTCGTGGGGGAGATGAACCGCGCCGCCGGTCGCCTTGGTCTTCGCGACACCAGCTACGCCAACCCGATCGGGCTGGACGAGCCTGGTAACTACTCCAGCCCTCGAGACCTCGCGAAGCTGGCGCTCGACCTGCGGCGCGATCGCCTCTTCAGGCGGATCGTCGACACGCCGCGCAAGGCGCTGCGCACCGGCAGTCACCCGCGGACCGTCGTCAGCAGAAACGACCTGCTGGGGCGGGTGTCGTGGGTGAACGGCGTCAAGACCGGCTACACGTCCGATGCGGGCAACGTCCTGGTCGCCTCCGGGACCCGCAAGGGCGCCACGCTGCTCTCCGTGGTCATGGGAGCCCCGACCGAGACGGCGCGCGACGACGACACGCGCACGCTGCTCCGCTACGGGTTCTCGCTCTACCGCCGGAAAACGCCCGTGCAAAGAGGGGAGAGGCTCGCGGCGCCGGCGGTGCGCGGCCGCGACGAGGCGCTGCCCTTGGTGGCGGGTCGTTCAGTGCAGGTGACCGCCCGGCAAGGTCAGTCCGTTCGGGTGCGTATCGACGCTCCGCGCCAGGTCCGGGGACCGATCCCGCGCGGCCGCCGGCTCGGAGTCGCCGTCGTCAGCGTGGACGGCGAGGTGGCCGGACGCACCGCGCTCTTGAGCAAGCACCCGGCTCTCGCCCCGGCGAGCCCGTCGCTCCTGTCGCGAGTGGACAACGCCGTCCCCGGGCCCCGAGCGGTCGTCTGGGCCGCAGCCGGAGTCGCGGCCGTGGCGATCGTGATAGGCATTGTGCTTGCGCTGAGCCGCCGCCGTCGCTACTAGGGTCAGCTGGGAGAAAGAGGGCGTCACAGTGATCCTCACAGTCACCCTGAATGCCGCAATCGACCGCACGGTCGCGGTCCCGAACTTCCGCCTCGGGCACCGCCACCGCGCGGTCGAGTCGCGCACCTTCGCGGGAGGCAAGGGCGTCAACGTGGCTCGCGCCCTGAAGCTGCTCGGTCGCCCCGTGATCGCCACCGGGCTCGCCGGGGCCGCCACCGGTTCCCGCATCCTCGAGCGGCTCGCCGAGGAGTCGATCCTCCACGACTTCACCCGCATCGAAGGGGAGTCGCGAACGAATCTCGCGGTGATCGATCCGACATCTGGCGAGCAGACCGAGATCAACGAGCGCGGCCCCGAGGTGCGCGCCGAGGAGATCGATGGGTTCACCGAAAAGCTCCTCTACCTCGCCCAGGGGGCCAGCCTATGCGTGCTCGCCGGGAGCATCCCGCCCGGCGTCGATCCCGCCGTCTACGCGCGCCTGATCGGCGAGCTTCGGCGGCTCGGCGTGTCGGTGATCCTCGACACCGACGGCGAGCCGATGCGCCTCGGCCTGCGCGCCGAGCCGGCAGTGGTGGTGCCCAACGTGGTCGAGGCGGAGGAGGCGGTCGGCCACGAGTTCAACGACGCCGACGACTTCGCGCTCGGGCTTGCGGGGCTGCTGGAGATGGGCGCCGGCGAGGCGGTCATCACCCGCGAGGCCGGGTGCGTCGCGATCGTCGGCAACGGTCACGACCGCCGTCGCTACGAGATCGAGATCGCGCCGCTCGAGCCGATCTCGGGGGTGGGCTCCGGCGACTGCTTCCTGGCCGGCTACGTGGCGGCGCGTTACGAGGGCGGCTCGGCGCGCGAGTGCCTGGCCTACGGCGTTGCCTGTGGCGCCGAATCCACCCAGCACTTCGGTGCCGGGAGCCTCGACCCGAGCGAGGTCGAGCGACTGCTGCCCCGGATCCAGGTCCGGGAGCTGGACGTCCCGGCCGGGGTTGGCTAGGGGCCGACGTAGTTGACGTGCCACCACTCATCGGGCGCCTCGGTCTTGGCCCAGCCGTAGTTGGCCCCGATCTCGTCGACCACGGTGCGCATCGACGGGTCGGCGAGGTCCAGCGCGTAACCGTACTCGTGGGAGGAGGTCCCCGGCGCAGCGGCGAGGTTGCCCTGGCCCGACAGGTAGAGGTTGTACAGGTAGAGCTGTTGCGCGTACGAGCGATACGCGGAGAAGGGGCCTCCCGGGTAGAGGTCGATTCCGTACACACGCTGCGATGCCTGCCGCATGGCGTCCCAGGCGGCGGCTGCGTTCGATGCCAGGTAGGCCTCGCCCGACGGGCACAACGGACAGTAGATGGGCGAGGTCCAATAGGGGTGCTCCTGGGGCGGCGGCGCGCCGATGCTGGTCGTCCCGGTGGTGCTTGTCGAGCCGCTGGAGGCCGGGACGTTGATCGTCTGCCCGATGATCAGCAGCGAGTCCGCGGAAAGGCCGTTGTCGGCGGCAAGCGAGCCGGGTGAGAGGCTGTTTGCGCCGGCGATCGACCACAGGCTCTCCCCTGGCGTCACGGTGTGGGAGGCCTCCGCGGTCGCCGAAGTGGAGGAGGAGCCCGACGCAACACCGGCGGAGGCCAGCGCCGCGGCGCCCTCCGCGTCGGTAGGTATCTGGATCGTCTGCCCTGCGTAGACCGCGGAATCGACCGACAAGCCGTTGAAGGCGGCGATCGTGCGGGTCGTGAAGTTGTTGGCGGCCGCGATCGACCACAGGGTCTCGCCGGGCAGGACCCTGTGAGGGGCTGCGGCGCGAGCGGAGACCGCAAGTGCGCCCGCAGTGAAGACCGTGATCGCTAACGTCGTGCGAAATCTGGGGACGGGCACCTGCCGGTCCTCCTTTGATGTTCTGCGTTCCGGTTTTGCCTCGGGCTTCCGGCCCGTGCCGTTGCCCAGGGACGCCCTTCCCCTTTGCCGCGCCGCGCGGTCCTCCTCCCCCTGAAGGACGTCGTGCAGGCGGTGCTAACATCGCCGAGGCCTTGGACAAGACGGGCCTCCAGTTGCCGCAAGCGCGTTCTTCGCCTCGCTCGCCGAGGCTTTTTTCGTCCGCCCCCGCGCTTAGCCTGGGTCCTAACCGCCAGAGGGGAGCTGCATAGGCGATGGAAGTCGAGATCGGTCGCGGCAAGAAGGGGAGAAGGGCCTACGGGTTCGACGACATCGCGATCGTGCCCTCGCGGCGGACGCGCGATCCTGACGACGTCGACATCACCTGGACGCTGGGCCCGTACCGCTTCGAGCTCCCGCTGCTGGCCGCGGCGATGGACGGCGTCGTCAGCCCGCAGACGGCGGCCGAGATCAGTCGCCTGGGCGGCCTCGCAGTGCTCAACCTGGAGGGGATCTGGTCGCGCTACGAGAATGCCTCAGAACAGCTGGAGCGGATGGCCGCGGCTTCGCCCGAGGCTGCCACCGCGACCATGCAGGAGATCTACCGCGAGCCGGTGAAGCCGGAGCTGATCGCACAGCGGGTCGAGGAGATCAAGGCACAGGGCGTGGTCGCCGCCGGATCGCTCACCCCCCAGCGCGTCACCGAGTACTACGAGATCGCCCTCGAGGCGGGGCTCGACCTCCTGGTGATCCAGGGCACCGTGATCTCGGCCGAGCACGTGTCCTCGAAGACCGAGCCGCTGAACCTGAAGAAGTTCATCGCCGAGGTTCCGGTGCCGTGCATAGTTGGCGGTTGCGCCTCCTACTCCACGGGCCTCCACTTGATGCGCACCGGGGCGGTTGGGGTGCTCGCTGGCGTCGGTCCTGGCGCTGCCTGCACCACCAGGGGCGTCTTGGGCATCGGCGTGCCACAGGCGACCGCAATCGCCGACGTCGCCGCGGCTCGCTCCCAGCACATGCTCGAGACCGGCGAGTACTGCAACGTGATCGCCGACGGCGGCATGCGTACCGGCGGCGACGTGTCGAAGGCGATCACCTGCGGCGCCGACGCGGTGATGATCGGCTCGCCCCTCGCCCGCGCCGAGCAGGCGCCGGGGCGCGGCTTCCACTGGGGCATGGCAACCTTCCACCCCTCGTTGCCGCGCGGCACGCGTGTGGCGACCGTGCAGGACGGCACCCTGGAGGAGATCCTGCTCGGCCCCGCCCAGGAGAACGACGGCACATTCAACCTGATCGGCGCGCTGCGCACCTCGATGGCCACGTGCGGCTACGAGGACATCCGGGACTTCCAGCGAGCCGAGGTGATGGTCGCACCGGCTCTGCAGACCGAGGGCAAGCAGCTGCAGCGCGACCAGTCCGTGGGCATGGGCTCCAACGGCCGCGCGGCCGTGGCCACCGGAGTCGCTGTATCGGATGACTGACGGCCATCCGCGGATGGCCGAGTCCGCGTGCGAGGAAGTGCTGGTCCTCGATTTCGGGGGGCAGTACTCCCAGCTGATTGCCCGTCGGATTCGCGAGTGCGGGGTGTTCGCGGAGCTGCTTCCCCACGACACCGCCCTGGAGCGGATCCGCGAGCGGCGCCCCGCGGCACTGGTCCTGTCCGGCGGCCCGGCGTCGGTCTATTCGGACGGCGCACCGGAGCTGCGCCGCGAGCTGCTCGAGCTCGACCTCCCGGTGCTGGGCATCTGCTACGGGATGCAGGCGATGGTCCACGTCCTCGGCGGCCGTGTCGAAGGCGCCGATGCGGGGGAGTTCGGACGCACCTCGCTGGTCCTCGCCGACGGCGGCGGACGTCTGCTGTCCGGCCTGCCGCACGAGCAGCAATGCTGGATGAGCCACCGCGACAGCGTCTTCAAGCCCCCGCCCGGCTTCGTCGCCCTCGCCTCCAGCCCGGGGTCGCCGGTCGCCGCCCTCGAGAGCCCCGCACGAGGCCTCTACGGGATCCAGTTCCATCCGGAGGTCGTCCACACGCCGTATGGCACGCAGATCCTCGACCGCTTTCTGCGCGAGGTCGCCGGCCTCGAGCAGCGCTGGTCACCCGCTTCGGTGATCGACGAGCAGGTCCAGCGAGTGCGCGCCCAGGTCGGCGACGGAGGAGTGATCTGCGGCCTGTCGGGCGGCGTCGACTCGGCGACCGCCGCGGCGCTCGTTCACCGGGCCATTGGCGATCAGCTCACATGCGTGCTCGTGGATCACGGACTGCTGCGAAAGAACGAGGCCCAGCAGGTGGTCGAAACGTTTCGCGATCGGGGGATCAGGCTCGTCCACGTCGCCGCTCAGGAGCGCTTCCTGCAGCGGCTCGCCGGCGTCGTCGAGCCGGAGCACAAGCGCAAGATCATCGGCGAGGAGTTCATCCGGGTGTTCGAGGAGCAGGCTGCGAAGCTGCCGGGCGTCCGCTTCCTGGTCCAGGGAACCCTCTACTCGGACGTGATCGAGTCGGGCGGAGACGGCCGCGCCGGGGCGGCCACGATCAAGTCCCACCACAACGTCGGCGGCCTTCCCGAGGACCTGGACCTCGAGCTCGTCGAGCCGCTGCGGATGCTGTTCAAGGACGAGGTTCGGGCTGTCGCAACCAAGCTCGGCCTGCCGGAGGGGATCGTCTGGCGACAGCCCTTCCCCGGCCCGGGCCTGGGAATCCGCATCGTCGGCGGCGAGGCGACGGCCGAGCGGCTCGAGATCCTTCGCGAGGCCGACGCGATCCTCCAGGAGGAGATCCGCGCCGCCGGGCTCTACCGCGAGCTGTGGCAGTCGTTCTGCGTCCTGCCGGTGGTGCGCTCGGTCGGCGTCCAGGGAGACGGCCGTACGTACGCCTACCCGATCGTTGTCCGGGCGGTTACTTCGGAGGACGCGATGACCGCCGACTGGGCCCGGCTGCCGTATGACCTGCTCGAGCGAGTATCGAGCCGGATCATCAACGAGGTACCCGGCGTGAATCGCGTCGCCCTCGACGTCTCCTCGAAGCCTCCCGCCACGATCGAGTGGGAGTAGCCGGGCTTAGCTCCAGCTATCCCAGCGCTTGAGGAAGGGAAGCGGGTCGACGGGGCCGCCGCGGTGCCAGCCCGACGGCCAGACCTCGAAGTGGAGCATGCAGCCGACCGTGCGCGCGTTGCCGGTCTTGCCCACGCGCCCGATCCGCTCGCCGGTCCTCACCCGTTCGCCGTCGTGGACGGAAGCCGGGTGGAGGAAGTGGGCGTACCGGTAATCGGTGCGGGTCCCGCGGCCGTCGATCACGACCCAGTTGCCGTACAGCTGCGGATCCGAGCCGCGCGCCTGAACCTCGCCGCTGCGCGCCGCGACCACGCGGGTCCCGCAGGAGGCAAACACGTCCTGGCCCTGATGGACGCGACCGCCTGAGCGGGGGGCGCCGAATCTCTGCACGGCGCCGCCATAGCCGTGCGGCCCGCGGACCGGGAACTTTGCGTCGAGGAGTCGGAACCCATGGGTGGCGTGGCCGGGACGCCCTGGCGCCTTGAGCTTGAACCGGTAGTGGCCGCGCGGGGCGGCGTGCCCCGCGGGGAGCATGCCGTTCCACCGCAGGCGGTGCGGCTTGTAGGGCAGCTTGCTCCGCTCGGTCCAGGTCTTCGCGGCCCTGCCGCCGCGCACGACCTTCACCTTCACGTTCATGGCGCCGCGGGAGCGGAAGCGATAGCGAAGACTGACGCGGCGGTGCGCGTCGACGAACGCCTTGTGCGGCCGCACCCTGGCGCCGAGCAGGTCGAAATTCCCCGGCGCCGGGAGCCTGCGGGCGGGAACGATGCGCAGAACGTGAGGCGCGGCCGTCCCGTGCCCGCCCGAGTCCATCGGCCGCGGGTGTCCCGTGCGAGCCTGGTGGGGAACGATGACGTCCACCCGGTGACCGTTGACCGCGGTCGGCGTGGCCGGCACCTGCCCGGACTCGCCGCGGAAGTCGACCTCGGTGGTTCGGGCGAGGCGGCGACCGTCCAGCCGGACCTTGGATCCGACGGCGGCCTTGTGGCGGCCGGCGCAGCGCTCGAGACACTGGATGTCAGTGGCCCTCGGCGGTCGGGAGACGGAGGTCGCGTGGCTGCTCGCGGCGGCGCCGAGCGCGATCATTGCGGCGATGGCGCCGGCGAGTCCAAGGCGGGCGAGGTCGTTCAGGGCGCCTAGGCTATCCGGCCGCTAGCTCCAGCGGTCCCAATGCCTCAGGTGCTTGGTGATCGCCTTCAAGAAGTGTCCGCCCTGGTACCAGCCCGGCGCCGACCACTCCTCGATGTGCAGGTGGCAGGCCGTGGCGTCGCCGGTCTGGCCCACGACGCCGATCCGCTGCCCGGTGCGCACCCTCTGTCCCTGGCGGAGATGGGACCGCCTCTTCAGGTGCGCATACATCCAGTCGTGCCCGGTCTTCTTGCCGTCGATCACCAGGTAGTAGCCGGCGCCGCTTGCCTGGTAGGCCCTCCACTGCACGCGGCCACCGCGGGCCGCCACCAGCGGGGTGCCGCATCGAGCCAAGACGTCCTGTCCCTCGTGGATGTGGCCCGACCGCGGGGCGCCAACCCCGTCGCCGTAGCTGTGACGGCCGCGAACCGGGAACTCGAAGCGGTGGTAGGAGAACCTGGCCTGTGTGGTCGATTCCATACTGCCGCTCTGGGGGCCGACGCGGAATTTGTAGTGGCCGTTGGAAGCCGGCTTGCCACGCCGGACTCCGCTCCATCTGGCGGTGTGGCTCGTATTCGGCGCCTGGGCGTGCTCGACCCAGCTGTCCACCACCGTGCCCGCCGGCCGCTTGACGACGTCGATCCTCACGTCGGTGGGCTCGCCGTTCGTGAACATGTAGGTCACCCTGGGCTTCTTCTTGCCGTAGTAGTAGGACCTGCGTGGCTTCGCGGAGGCGTCCCGGAGCTTGAAGTTCCCGGAGGACTGGATCTGCCCCGGCCCGACTATCTTGAGCACCTTGGGGGACGTGGCGCTGCGATAGGAGTCGGTCACCTTCGGCTTGCCGGTCGCCGCGCCGCCGGGCACCCTGGCCTTGACCGAGCGGCTGGTCACGGCGATCGCGTCGGCTGCCGTCCGGCCACCGCCATTGGCGTTGAAGAGGACCTTCGAAACGCCGCTGAGATGACGACCTCTCACCTGGATCTTGGAGTCGGCGGTGGCCTTGTGGACGCCGCCGCAGGTGGAGATGCACACGACGTCCGTGACCTTTGGTGTTTTGGGGGGAGTGACCCCGCCACCGCCGGCGAAGGCCACGCCAGCCCACACGGACAGCGATGCCACCACGACCGCCGCGGGTACCGCTGGTTGCCATCC
>VAYK01000133.1 GCA_005884985.1 Actinomycetota bacterium
GCTTCCGCCCCCGCCGGAGGGATTCGAGCGCTTCCGCGCGCCCCTCGAGGAGCGTCCCGGATATCGCTGGGTGCAGGAGATGTTCCGCCGCCACCGCAAGCAGACGCCCACGCCCGAGGCCGCCCGACTACCGGTTCACTGAACCTCGACGATCGCCTCGACCTCGACCGGCACGTCGAAGGGAAGCTCGGAGGCGCCGATCGCCGAGCGGGCGTGGCGGCCGGCCTCTCCCCAAAGCCCCAGGATCAGGTCCGTGAATCCGTTGATCACGGCCGGCGTCTTGCTGAACCCCGGCGCGCAGTTGACCAACCCGAGCGCCTTCACCCAGCCGCTGACGCGATCGAGCTCGCCGAGCTCCTGGTTCAGCGAGGCGAGGACGGCGAGCCCGGTGAGGCGCGCCGCCTCGTAACCCTGATCGACGGTGAGGTCGTCGCCGACCTTGCCCTGCATGAGGACGTCAGCGCCGTCCGTGGGCAGGTGGCCGGACACGTAGGCGACGCCACCGCTCACCCTGACGAGATCGAACTTGAACTCGACTCCGGGCGGGGCGGCGAACGGTTGCGGGAGCTCCAGGCCAAGCTCGACGAGTCTCTCCTCGATCCGTCCCATCGTCCCGGAAGCCTAGTGCTCTTTCCGGCAAGTCCGGTGCTGATTCGGCGAGCGAAAACCAAGCGAGCCTCGGACGCAGGAAGGCCGAATAGCTGGGTGCTATTTGGCCGACCGAGGACAAGGCTCGCGCAGGTTTGCAGCCGCCGAATCGGTGCCGGAATGTGCCGGAGGGAGCACTAGTGTTGAGGGCATGACCATGGCGAGCCAGACGTCAACGTCCGCCACGCGGCAGATACGCACGCGGGCGCTTGGATCCGGCGAGCGGCTCGCTCCGGAGGACCTTCGCGGCGCTCCCCTCCGGTCGCTCCCGCGCCCCAGCCGGCTCAAGGCCCCGATCAGCGCGCTTCGCGGCGCCGGTGCGAGGCTCGCCGCGGCGGCGGGCGAGCTCGGAATCGAGACGCTCGGCGACGTGCTGCTCCACGTCCCGCACTCCTACCGTGACCGTGCCGAGCCCCGCCAGCTGTCGGAGCTGGCGATCGGCGAGCCGGCGACGGTCGAGGTCGAGGTGCGCTCGGTGCGCCTGAGGCGAACTCGCCGGCGCGGCCTGACGATCGTCGAAGCGACCGTCGCCGACGATTCGGGGCCGGCGAAGGCCGTCTGGTTCAACCAGCCGTGGCTCACCGACCGGCTGGGCGAGGGGACACGGCTCTTGCTCTACGGGAAGCTCGACCGCTCGGGCTTTCGGGTCGAAGCCCACGAGCTCGCCAATGGCGACGGTGCCGCCGGAATCCACACCACGGGGCTGGTGCCCGTGCATCCCGCCTCCGAGCGGCTGCGCCCGCTGCGAATTCGCGACTGGGCGTGGCAGGTACAGCCGCTCGCCTGGCACGCTCTCGAGGCGCTGCCGGGGGAGCTTCGAGCTCGCCGTCGGTTGGCAGGCGCCGGGGACGCGCTGGCGACCGCTCACTTCCCCGACAGTCTGGCCGGCGCGGAGCGAGCTCGCGACCGCCTCGCGTTCGAGGAGCTCTTCCTGCACCAGGCGGCGCTCGCCGCCCGCCGCCAGGGCCGCGAGGCCAGCCGACCGGGTGTCTCCCTCGGTCAGCCCGGCGAGCAGGTCGAGCGCTGGCTCGAGTCGCTCCCCTTCGAGCGCACCGGCGATCAGCGGCGGGCGATGGAGGAGATCGACGCCGACCTGGTGGCCGTACGGCCGATGCAGCGCCTGCTGATGGGGGAGGTGGGCAGCGGCAAGACCGTCGTCGCTCTCTATGCGATGCTGCGCGCGGTCGAGGCGGGGTACCAGGCGGCCCTGATGGCGCCGACCGAGACCCTTGCCGAGCAGCATGCAGCAACGCTCGACCGGCTGGTGGCTCACCAATCGCTGCCGTTCACCCTGCTCACCAGCGCCACGCCGGCGGCGCGCCGTCGCGAGGCCATCGGGCGGCTCGCCTCCGGCGAGCTCGGGATGGTGGTCGGTACCCATGCGCTGATCGAGCCCGACGTGGCGTTCGACCGGCTCGCGCTCTGCGTCATCGACGAGCAGCACCGGTTCGGGGTCCGGCAGCGCGGCGCGCTCGACACCAAGGGACCCGACACGGCGGCGCCGCACGCTCTTCACATGACGGCGACGCCGATCCCTAGGACGCTCTCGCTGACCGCGTACGGCGACCTCGACGCGACCGTTCTCCGCGAGCTTCCTGCTGGCCGAAAGCCCGTGGACACATGGGTGGTGGGGGAGGAGAAGCGGGCCGGCGCCTATGAGTTCATTCGCGAGCGCCTGCGCGAGGGGCGCCAGGCATACGTCGTCTGCCCGCTGGTGCAGGGTTCCGACAAGCTCGAGGCAAAGGCCGCCGCCGAGGAGACCGACCGGCTGCGCGCCGGCGAGTTCGCCGACTTCGAGGTAGGCCTGCTGCACGGGCAGATGGCGGCACGCGAGAAGCAGGCGGCGATGGAGAGCTTTGCCTCTCAGAAGACCGACGTGCTGGTGGCGACGAGCGTGATCGAGGTGGGGATCGACGTCGCCAACGCGACCGTGATCCTGGTCGAGGGTGCCGAGCGATACGGGCTCTCCCAGCTTCATCAGCTACGCGGTCGCGTGGGACGCGGCGAGCACGCCTCCCACTGCATCCTGTTCGCGGATACCGAATCGGAGCTGGCGCGCCGGCGGGTGGACGCGATCGCCAAGGAGCGGGATGGCTTCAAGCTCGCCGAGGTCGACCTGGCCCTGCGCGGCGAGGGGGAGATCCTCGGCACCCGCCAGCACGGCCTGCCGCGGTTCCGGGTCGCGGAGCTTCCCGAGGACGTCGGGGTCCTCACGGAGGCGCGGCGCGAGGTGATCGCCCTCGTCGAACGGTACGGATCGCTCGACGCGCCCGATCTGGGGCCGCTGCTCGACGCCGCGCGAGATCGTTTTGGCGACGAGCGGGCCGGGCCAATCGCTGCCTAGTGGCGCCTCTTGTGCAGTGTTGCGCGAGGGACAGCTAAGTGCGCGTCGTGGCCGGCGAGCTAAAGGGACGCCGCCTGGCGGCGCCGCCGAGGCGGTCGGCGGCCGTACGGCCGACTGCCGACCGGGTGCGCGAGGCGCTCTTCTCGATCCTCGGGGAGGTTGGCGGCGCGAGCGTCCTGGACCTGTTTTGCGGCACCGGGGCGCTCGCCATCGAGGCCCTCTCCCGCGGGGCCGGCCGCGCCACGCTGGTGGACACCAACGTCTCGCTGGTGCGGCGCAACGTGCGCGAGCTCGCTCTGGAGCCCAGCACGGACGTCGTCCGCTCCGACGCACTGCGCTATCTGCGGCGCTCGCGCCGGCGGTTCGACCTGATCTTCTGCGACCCGCCCTATAGACTCGCCGACCGTCTTGAGGGGGAACTCGACTCGCTCATCCCTGGACGGCTCGCGGAGGGCGGGCGCTTGATCTGCGAGAGCGAAGCGCGTCACCCCCTCGAGCTATCCCTGCCGCTGCTCGCCGAGCGGGCCTATGGCGACACGCTGATCAGGGTTCACGCGCGGGAGGGACGATGAGCGACGGTCGCGTGGCCATCTGCCCGGGCACCTACGACCCGGTCACCTACGGGCACCTCGACATCATCGCCAGGGCCGCGAACGTGTTCGACCGCCTGGTGGTCGGTGTCGTAAACCAGCCAACCCGCAAGCAGCAGACGGTGTTCAGCGCCGAGGAGCGAATGGCGTTCGTGCGGGAGGCGGTCGCGGCTCAGGCCAATGTCGAGGTCGAGGTCTTCTCCATCCTCCTGGTCGAGTTTGCCCGCAAGCACGGGGCAACCGCGATCGTCAAGGGCCTGCGAGCGATCTCCGACTTCGAGTACGAGTTCGAGATGAACCAGCTCAACCGCAAGCTGGCGCCGGAGATCGAGTCGGTGTACATCATCGCCTCGCCCGACTACAGCTTCCTGTCCTCGACCGGCGTCAAGGAGATGGCCACCTTCGGCGGCGACGTCTCCGACCTGGTCCCGCCGGGCGTCGCGCGGGCCCTCGCCGAGCGCCTGGCGCGGTAGAGGGCTCGTTGCGCGGCGGGCAGGAGCTTGCAATTCGGCCACGAAATTGCGAGTGTGACCCTCGTTTCCGCCGCTCCGCGTAAGCTTCACGGCTCTCATGGACGTACTTGTTCTGATCGACAAGCTCGATGACCTGATCCATAACGCGCGGCCCGTTCCGCTCACCGATCAGGTGCGCGTGGACCGTGAGGAGATCTACGACCTGCTCGACCAGATGCGGGCCACGATCCCCGAGGAGATCAAGCAGGCGCGCTGGATCGTCAAAGAGCGCCAGGAGATGCTCGCCGAGGCGAAGCGGGAGGCGGAGCGCGTGGTCAAGGAGGCGCGCGATCAGCAGGCGCGCTTGATCTCCGAGGAGGAGGTCTACAAGCAGGCCGAGCGGGCCGCCGAGGAGATCATCGAGGATGCCCGCGAGACCGAGCGCTCGATCCGCCTTGGCGCCGAGGACTACGCCGACGAGATCCTCTCCACCCTCGAGGTCAACCTCGAGAAGTTCCTTGCCGCCGTGCGCCGCGGCCGCGACCGCCTTGCCGGGCGCGAGGAAGAGCCGGCCGAGGTCGGCTAGCTCCGCTTCGGGAAGCGCTCGCTCCTCGCCGATCGCATATCGTCGTCCCGGTGTTGACGGCTGCTTCGGCCGGCGAGATCCGCAAGGCGTCCGCCGAGGACGCGCCCCTGCTCGCTGACGCCCTCGCCCGCGCCTTCCAGGACGACCCCGGATGGTCGCATCTGCTGCCACAGGCGAGCGATCGCACCCGGCGCCTGAGGCTGTTCTTCGAGACCGAGCTGCCGGGTGTCGCCCTGCCCCACGGGCTCGTCTGGACGACCGACGAGGTGGTGGGCGCCGCGGTGTGGATGCCGCCGGACGCGTGGCGCGTGCCGGTGACCGCGACGCTGCGAGAGGCACCGCCGATGGTCAGGGTGTTCGGCAGGCATCTGCCGCTGGCGCTTCGCTCCCGGCTGCGGATGGAGGGAAGGCATCCGCGAAAGCCGCCCCACTGGTACCTGGTGTTCATGGGAGTCGTGCCTGAGTGGCAGGGGAGGGGCCTGGGGACGGCGCTGATGCTCCCGGGACTCGAGGCCCTCGACGCCGCCGGCATGCCCGCCTACCTCGAGGCGAGCACGCCGCGCAGCCGGGCGCTTTATGCGCGCAACGGCTTCGCGGTCACGGGCGAGTTCAACCTCCCCTCCGGCGGCCCGCCGCTGTGGCAGATGTGGCGCGAGCCCGCCTCATAGCTCGGTCTGGTGGGTGCCGGCGCGGCCCGGGTCGGTCTTCTCGTAGAAGCGCTCCAGTAGTGCCTTGGTCTCCTCGGGGTCGGCACAGGTGTACGCGTTCCAGGCCTCGGTGCGGAGCTGGAAGTCGAGCGGCTGGCCGATCACGTCGAGGATCGTCTGCTTGGCCGAGCGCACCGCGGCCTGCGAGTTGCGGAGGATCTGATCGGCGACCAGCTCGGCCTCCTCGATCAGCTTCTCGTGCGGGACGACCTTGCTGACCATGTTGCACTGGAGGGCTCGCTGGGCGTCGATCGGCTCGGCGGTGAGCAGCATCTGCATGGCGACGCCGACGCCGCAGGTGTTGACCAGCCTCACCAGGCCGCCGTCGCCGTGGTGGAAGCCCCGCCGTGCCTCGAAGGAGCCGAACATGGCGCGCTCCGACGCGACCCGGATGTCGCACGCCATCGCCGTCTCCAGGCCGCCGGCCAGCGCCCAGCCGTTGATCGCGCCGATGATCGGCTTGTAGATCCGGTGCATGCCGCGGGTGAAGCCGTTCAGCCCCAGCTCGACGATCTCGCGCAGCCGTCCGGCGCTTCCGTCCTCGATGATCGGCGGGATGTAGGTCCTCAGGTCGGCGCCGGCACAGAACGCCTCGCCCTTACCGGTGAGGATCGCGACGTCCACCGAGTCGTCGTCGCGGAAGTCGGCCCACGTCTCGACCATGAGCCGGTGGACGTCGGGATCGATCGCGTTGCGGGCCTCGGGCCGGTTGATCGTCACGTAGGCGACCCGGTCGCGCTTTTCGTACAGCACCTTCGACATGCGTTTCCTCCTCGATCGCGGGGCGGGGATGGTATGTCGGGCGCTACCCTGGCCTCAACAGGCGAGTGCCGCCATCCCAAGCGAGGCGGCACCTCGAAGAGCCCGCGCTCTGCGCGGGCTCTTCTTACTCGTAGACCGCCCGGATGACGGCCAGGTCGTCGGCCTCCCAGACGATCTCGCCACCGCACCACTCGACCAGCTCGTCGGCGCGCGAGGGTAGGTCGACGCCCTGCTCCAGCGGCGTCACCTGTGGCTCGGCGATCACCACGTCGCCCATCACCAGCGCCCGCGACTGCTCGCGCACACGGCGGAACAGGTCGCGCTTGTGCTCGCCGTCCAGGTGGTGGACGGAGAGCACCGAGATCACGAGGTCCCACGGCCCGTCCGGCAGCGGGTCCTCCATTCGCGCCAGGCGCACCTCGATCCCCAGCTCGCGTGCCGTGAAGACCATCTCCGGCTGCGAGTCGAGCCCGGTCACCTCGGCATCGGGGTAGCGGGCCCGAAGCCGGCGGGTCGTCTCGCCGGTCCCCACCCCGAGCTCCAGCACCCGCTGGGGGGGGAACGGGATCGCCTCCACCGTCTCCTCCTGGAGCTCGTCGTAGCGCGGCACCTCGGCCCGGATCTCGTCCAGGTAGGTCTCGGGGTCGATGTGGAATTGCGCGCTCACGCTGAGGGCCTTCAGTCCTGGCGTTCGACCGCTAACCTCGCTTCGAGGAATGCCGTCGGCATATCACAGCATCGACCTGGCGCGTTTCGCCCTGCGCCCCGGCGAGGGCCGCCGCATCGATCTCGCGGCCGACCCCGGTCAGCTCGAGCTCGGGGGGGAGCGATACGTGGTTGTCGGCGAGGCCGTCTCGGCTCGTCTCGACCTGTCGCGGACGGCAGCGGGGTACGCGGTCCGGATGCGGTTCACCGCCCACGTCTCGGGGCCCTGCATGCGCTGTCTCGAGGGCGCCCAGGTGCCGGTCGAGGTCGACGCCCGCGAGGTCGATCAGCCGGCAACCGAGGACGACGAGCTGCGCAGCCCCTACATCGATCACGACGAGCTCGACGTGAGCTCATGGGCCCATGACGCGCTGGCCCTGGCGGTTCCCATCCAGCTCTTGTGTCGGCCCGAGTGCAGGGGCCTGTGCCCGGTCTGCGGCGCGTCACTCAATGCCTCCGACCCGGAGGACCACCGGCACGAAGCCGAACCCGACCCCCGCTGGGCGAAGCTGAGGGAGCTAAAGCTTGAGTAGCGAGGGAGCGGGCTACGCGGCTGCGGGTTCGGCCGCGACCAGCGGCACCCCAATCACCTTCAGGCGCCTGGTCAGCGCGGTGAAGGCGAACTTGTTCACCTGCTCGGACGTGTAGCCGAGCAGCTCCCAGTCGTTCGGGTCTTGGCCCGGTGGCACGAGCACGCCGCTGGCGATCGGGAGCAGCTCTCCGAGAGTGGCGCGCACCCGATCCGCCAGCGCCCCGTTCTCGGCGCAGGCCCGTTTCAGGTACCAGGTGCCGTAGGCGACGTGGCGGTGCTCGTCGCGGGCGACGTTCTTGAAGCCCTCGAGGAAGCCGGGCATCTTGCCGGTCTTCTCCCAGTAGTCGGTGATCGTCCACTGGCCGGTGAGAGCCAGGGTGCCCTCGATCACCATGTGGTAGGCCGTCACGAAGTCGACCTTCGCCTCGACGCTGGTCGGATCCGCGATCAGCCGCTGGCCCGCCTCCACCAGCGCCTCGTCGAACAGCTTCACGAAGGCGTCGTTGACGTTCCTGCGCACCCTGGCCAGACGCTCCCGGATGTCCGCGTCGCGCATGCCCACGACCTCGCGGTAGAAGCGGTCGAAGAACTGCATGTGGCGGGCCTCGTCGACCTGCTGCGTGGTCAGGAACGCCTCCTCCTGCTCGTCCTCGTAGGCCATCACGAGCCCCGAGAACTGGGTCGTGACCCGCTCCTCGCCGATGAAGAAGGCCGACATTCCCCACACGAACCATTCGCGTTCTTCGTCGGTCAGGTTGGTCCAGTCCTCCACGTCCTGGGAGAAGTCGATCTCCTGCGAGAGCCATTGCTGGCGCTCCCACAGCTCGTAGAGCTGCTGTGGCCTGAGCAGCTTCACCTTGTCGAGCTTGGACTCGTCGCTGATCGTGGCGACGTCTCCCTGCTGGGTGAGATCGAGGAGGGTGGCTGCCATCGCTTCTCCTTCCGGTCGGTGGCGGGCTGCCCGAGGCGGATCCGGCGCCCTGCGAGGGGCGCCGCAGGCTACCACGTTCCCTGACGCTATGTCAAGACATTGCGTCTGACAAATCGACAGCGAGCGGCTACCATGGGGCCGTGGCGGTGCTGTCCAAGCGGGCCGAGGCCTCGGAGCGGCGGCGAGAGACCGAGGCCGCGTTCGTCGCGGCCACGGAGGCTCTGCTCGCCCTTGGAAGCTCGTATGCGGACCTGTCGGTGGAGCAGATCTCGGCCGCGGCGGGGCGCTCGCGCACCGCCTTCTACGTCTACTTCCGCGACAAGCGCGAGCTCTTGATGCGAGCGACCGAGACGGTCGCCGCCCAGCTCTACGACGAGGCCGACCGCTGGTGGTCGGGCGCCGACGGGCGGCGCGGTCTGCGCGCGGCGCTCACCGACATCCTGGGCACCTACCGCGACCATGCCGACCTGCTGCGTGCCGTGGTCGAGGCCTCGACCTACGACGAGCAGGTCGGCGAGTTCTGGCGCACACTGGTCGGAAGGTTCATCGAGGCCACCGAGCGGCGACTCGCCGACGAAGGCGATGAGCCAACCCGCGCCGCCGGCAAGTCCTTCGCGCTGGTGTGGATGACCGAGCGGGCCTGCTACCAGCAGGTGGCGCGCGGCGGGCGCATGGACGACCCGAAGCTGGTCGATGCCCTGCTCGAGGTCTGGGAGCGCAGCGTCTACGGCCCGGGCTGAGCGCCGCCGCTACCATCCTCGCTTCACATGGCTGTTCCGAAGAAGAGGACCTCGCGCACGCGCCGCGACAAGCGCCGCGCCACCCACAGGGTGAGCGCGCCGCGGCTCAACGAGTGCCCGCGCTGCCACAGCCCCCGACTGCCGCATCGCGTCTGTCCCGTATGCGGCACGTATGCGGGACGGGAGGTCATCGAGCACCAGATCGCCGAGACGGCCCCGACGGAGACGCCGGCGGATACGGAGGAGTAGGTAGGTCCTGGTGACCACGGTGGCCCTCGACGGTCGTGGTGCCGAGCGAGGGCCGGGGGCAATCGTCGCCGGCGCCCGGGCTGCCGCGGCCGACGGGATCCGGCTGCGCGTGTTCGGCGACTCCGCCGCGCTGACCGCCGTCACGGAAATCGACGGCGCGGAGCTGGTGCCCGCCGTCGAAGAGATAAGCAACGCCGACGAGCCCGTCGCCGCGGTGCGCTCCAGGCCGGAGGCTTCGGTGGTCCTCGCCGCTCGAGACGTCGCCGAGGGACGCTCCCAGGCGATGGCGAGCGCCGGTTCCACCGGCGCGGCGATGACCGCCGCCCTGTTCGCTCTGCGGCGCTTGCACGGCGTGCGCCGACCCGCCCTCGCCGTCCAGCTGCTGGTTCCCGGGCGCCTCGGTCCGCCAACGCTGTTGCTCGACGTGGGCGCGAACGCCGACGCCAGGACCAATGACCTGCTGCAGTTCGCCTATCTGGGCACCGCGTTCAGCGAAGCGGTCCTCGGGGTTGCCCATCCGCGGGTGGCGCTGCTCTCGGTGGGCGAGGAGCCGAACAAGGGCTCGGCGGAGGTGGTCGACGCGCACGCCAGGCTCGCCCGGGCCCAGGGGCTCGACTTCAGGGGAAACGTGGAGGGCAAGGACCTGCTAGCCGGGGTGGCCGACGTGATCGTCACCGATGGGTTCACCGGCAACATCGTCCTGAAGACGATCGAGGGAACTGCGAAGACCGTGGCCGAGGCGGTGCGCGCCGCGGCCCGATCCGGCGTCAGGGCGGCCGCGGGCGGGCTGCTGCTTCGCCGGTCGCTGGGCGCCCTGCGCCGTCAGATGGACCCGGACACGACGGGCGGCGCGATCCTGCTCGGCTTGCGGGGCGTTGCCGTGGTCGGGCACGGCAGCTCCGGGCCGGAGGGCATCGCCAATGCCGTGCGGCTTGCGGCGCGCACGGTCGACGAGCGCGCCGTCGAGCGAACCACCAAGCTTCTGGAGCGGTCCAGAATGACCCGCGGCGAATTGCGCCGTGAGTCGTTGCAGGCCGGAATGCGTGATAGGAAGGAGCCGTGAGCAACGATGGGCTGAGACGAGAGGAGGTGCTGGCGAAGGTGCGGGAGCATCTGTCGACCGAGCTCGAGGTACCGCTCGACCGGATCGACGAGTCCACCCGCTTCCGCGACGACCTCGACGCGGACTCGCTCGATCTCTACGAGCTGGTGATGGAGCTCGAGGACACCTACGGGGTGAGCGTTCCGGAGGAGGAGGCGGCGAGCATCGAGACCGTCGGCCAGGCCGTGGACTTCGTTGCCCAACGGCTCGGCGTCGGCGCCTAGCTGCCAGGCGGTCGTGCCCCGGGGGATTCGCAGGCTCGGGCGGCGCGGGCGGCGCCCGGTCGAGGGACCTGCCCGGCTCGCGGAGTTGATCGACTCGCTGCCCGACGAGCTGCGGCGCAAAGCGATCACTCACTCCTCCTGGGTCGACCATCGAGCCGACTCCTATGGCCGGCTCGCCTTCCTCGGCGACGGCGTCCTGGGACTGGCGGTTGCCGAGGACCTATTCCGGCGTTTCGGGCGCGCGGACATCGGCAGGCTGACCAAGGTCCACGGTCAGGCCGTCAGCGGGCGCGCCTGTGTCGAGGTGGCCGAGGCGCTCGGCCTCCCAGAGAGGCTGCGCGAAGCCGCCCCCTTGGATCCGGAAGGCGGAATCGACCCCCAGGCCCTCTTGACCTCAGAGCGCGCCCTGGCCTCGGTGTGCGAGGCGATGATCGGCGCCTGCTACCTGCACCATGGCTTCGAGACGACCGCCGAGGCGACCGCTGCGGCCTTCGCCGAGCAGATTGAGCTGGCGTCCGAGACAATGCTGGACTTCAAGTCGGCGCTCCAGGAGCGTCTCGCTCGCGAGGGCGCCCGCGTAACCTACGAGGTCGTTCACGAGGCGGGTCCTTCCCACGACCGCCGCTTCGAGGTCGCGGCCGTCTGCGAGGGCGAGGCGATCGGAAGGGGGGAGGGTCGGAGCAAGAAGGCCGCCGAGCAGGCCGCCGCGGCGGAGGCTCTGGAGCGCCGAGGGGGGTAGGAAGCAAGCCCCGGGCGACGAAACAGAACACCGTCCGATCCGACAGCGAGCCTACCCAGGGCCGCGCAGCCGATTCCATGCACCTGAGCTCGATCACGATCAAGGGCTTCAAGTCCTTCCCCGAGCGCACGCGGCTCGTGTTCTCGCCGGGCGTCAGCGTGGTCGTCGGCCCGAATGGTTGCGGCAAGTCGAACATCACCGACGCCGTGCTATGGGCCCTGGGCGAGCAGAGCCCGCTCGCGGTTCGTGGTCAGACGATGCAGGACATGATCTTCGCGGGCGGCGAGGAGCAGGCGCCGCGTCGCTACGCCGAGGTCGAGGTGGTGCTTGACAACTCTGACGGCGCGGCGCCGGACGCGGAGTTCTCAGAGATATCGATCCGGCGGCGGATGGAGCGTAACGGCGACGGCGAGTACCGCCTCAACGGGGCGCGCTGCCGGCTGGTCGACGTGATCGAGGTACTCGCCGACGCGAACCTCGGCCGCGAGATGCATTCGGTGATCAGCCAGGGGCGGGTGGAGGAGATCGTCCACTCGAAGCCCCGCGACCGGCGATTGCTCGTCGAGGAGGCGGCCGGCCTCGGCAAGCACCGCAAGCGCCGCCGGCGGGCGCAGCTGAAGCTCGAGCGCACCCACGAGAACCTGGACCGAGCGCTCGACGTGGAGCGCGAGGCGCGCAGCCGGCTGCGGCCGCTGAAGCGCCAGGCGCAGGCGGCGGATATCCAGGCTCGCCTCGAGCGGGAGGTCGGCGAGCTGCGCGCGCAGCTCTTGGCGGACGAGCTCCGCGTGCATTCGAGCGAGCTCGACGGCGCCGAGCGCGAGGCCGCCAAGGCCCGCGGCGAGCGACAGCGCGTCGAGGGGGAGCAGGCCAAGGTCAATCGCCGCCGCACCGAGATCGAGGAGCGTCTCGCCGAACGCGATCGCGAGCGGACCGCCGTCTGGGGTCGGCTCACCGCCCTGAGAGCCGCCCACGAGCGACTCAGCGTCCGCGGCGAGGCGCTATCTGGCCGCCGCGCAGAGCTCGCGGCGGAGCTCGAGCGGCGCCGGGCCGCGCTGGGCGCACTGGCCGACGAGCCCCCGGTCAGCGGCGACGAGGGCGGCAAGGATCCCGTGGCCTCTGGGCTGCAGCGGATCTCCTCGGCGCTCGAAACGGCGGGGGAGGCTCTCGAGCGGGCCCGGGCGGCGGGGAGCGCGAACGAGCGGGCGACCGAGGTGGCGCGGGTCGGCGAGGCATCCGAGCGGGCGGCGGGCGGCGCCCGCCGCGTCGAGGAGCTGCTGGGCCGGCGCCGGCAGGACTCGCTGGAGAGTCGCATCGCGGCGGCGACCGAGCTTCTGGAGCGCCTGGATGCGCTGCTCGAGGTGACGGCCGAGGCGCGGGACGCGGTTGGCGAGCGCGCCGCGGCGCTCGAGCGCCACACGCTCAACGAGCACGACACCGACGATGTGACGTCACAGCTGCGCGCCTGCTCCCAGGCGGAGGCCGAGCTGCAGTCAAGACTGCACGCGATGGGCGACTCGCTGACCGAGGCCGAGGTCCGCGCCACGCACCTGCGCGACCGGCGCGACGAGGCGGCGACCGAGCTTCAGCGGATCGCCCGGCAGCTCGGTCGCGAGATCGAGCCCACGACCTCCGAGCTGACCGCCGCCGAACGCGATCAGATCGAGCGCAAGCTCGAGCGTCTGTCGCGGCGCCGCGAGGCGCTGGGCCCAGTGAACCCGCTCGCGGAGCAGGAGTACTCCGACGCCCTCGCTCATGTCAACCAGCTCGAGGAGCAGCGCCAGGACCTG
>VAYK01000132.1 GCA_005884985.1 Actinomycetota bacterium
CTCGGCACGAGCGGGTTGACCACGAGCACGACTTCCGCGCCCTCGTCGGCGGCCAAGTCCGCGTGGCCGGTGAAGCCGACGCCGCCGTCGACGTAGTCACGGCCGTCGATCGCGTACGGCTCGAAGAACCCGGGAATCGCCGACGATGCCGCCACCGCGTGGCTGATCGGCACCTCACCGAGGCCGTTGCGTCCGAAGACGACGCGCTCGGCGCGGTCGAGGTCCACTGCGGGGATCAGGAGGCGACGCGGCAGCGCGGAGAATCGGTTCGTGAGCCCGCGCGCCGCGAAGCCCTCGCGGATGAACCGCTCCAGCGCGGCGAGGTTGAAGAAGCCCGACGGCAGGTCGCGCTCGGCGCGCGCGAGCATGTCGGGGATCGACATCCGGAACGCGCTCATCGCGTTCTTGCCGAACGCCCAGACGAGCTTGCCGAAGCGCGCGGCGGCGCCGCGGAACGCGTCGGAGGCAAACACGGCGTTGCGGCGAAAATTGAGCGGGTCGGGCAGGTCTTCGTCGAGGATGCGGTAGATGTCAGTGGCGCGGATCCCGGCGGCGAGCAGGCACGCAACGACCGAGCCCGCGCTGCAGCCCACGTACAGATCGAACCCGCGTCCTGCGCCGTCGAGGCGCTCCTCGAGCGCCGCGATCGCGCCGACCTCGTACATCCCGCCGATGACGCCGCCGCCTGCGAGCGCGAGCCCGAAGCGCCGCGGAGGACGCGGCCGCCACCGGCTCATCGCCCGCTCCATGACACTCATGTCATTCTGATGCTTCGGATGGGCCGTTCGTTACTCGGCGCCGGGCCGCGCCTTCTAAAAGTCGATGAGCGAAAGGAGACCGCAATGAGCACGGTCGCTGAGCAGCTTGTCGAGATCCTGTGCCAGGCCGGCGTCACGCGTGTGTACGGTGTCGTCGGTGACAGCCTGAACCCCTTCGTGGACGCGATCCGACGGACCAAGGGGATCGACTGGATCCACGTCCGCAACGAGGAGGCGGGCGCCTTCGCCGCCGCGGCCGAGGCGCAGCTCACGGGCCGACTCGCGGTCTGCGCGGGCAGCTGTGGACCCGGGAACACGCACCTGATCCAGGGGCTGTACGACGCTCACCGGAGCGGCGTGCCGGTGCTCGCGATCGCCTCGCACATCCCGACCGAGCAGATCGGCACATCCTTCTTCCAGGAGACTCATCCCGAGCGGCTGTTCGTCGAGTGCAGCCACTACTGCGAGCTGGTGAGCCAGGCGTCACAGATGCCGCGGCTCGGGCGCATCGCGATCCAGCACGCGGTCGGGCGGGGCGGCGTCTCCGTGCTCGTCATGCCGGGCGACGTCCTTCACCGGGCCGCGGAGCATCCGACCGGCGAGCGCGCGCCCGTGACCGTGAGAGGGGCGGTCGTGCCGGCCGATGACCAGGTGCGTGAGCTCGCCGGCCGCCTCAACGCCGCGCGCACCGTGACGCTCTTCTGCGGCGCGGGCGTCCGGGGAGCCCACGACGCCGTGATGGCGCTGGCGGGCAAGCTGCAGAGCCCGGTCGGACACTCGCTGCGCGGCAAGGAGTGGATCCAGTACGACAACGCCTATGACGTCGGCATGAGCGGGCTGCTGGGGTACGGCGCGTGCTATGACGCGACCCATCAGGCCGACCTGCTGCTCCTGCTCGGCACCGACTTTCCCTACGACGCGTTCCTACCGCAGCGTCGCACTATCCAGGTCGATCACGATCTGACCCGCCTCGGGCGGCGTACGCCCCTCGATCTTGCCGTCCACGGCGACGTCGCCGCCACCCTCCGCGCCGTGCTGCCGCTGGTGAAGCAGAAGTCCGATCGCTCGTTCCTCGACGACATGCTGCGCCAGCATGCGGGCGCCCTCGAGCACGTAGTGGACGCGTACACCCGCGACATCGAGCAGCACGCCCCGATCCATCCCGAGTACGCGGCGAACGTCCTCGATGAGCTGGCCGCGGACGACGCCGTCTTCACCGTCGACACCGGCATGTGCAACGTGTGGGCGGCGCGCTACCTCACGCCGAATGGCCGGCGACGCGTCATCGGCTCGTTCCTGCACGGCACGATGGCCAACGCGCTGCCGCACGCGATCGGCGCCCAGTTCGCGTACCCAGGACGGCAGGTGATTTCGATGTCGGGCGACGGCGGTCTCGGGATGCTGCTCGGCGAATTGCTCACCGTCGCGCTCCACCGGCTGCCGGTGAAGATCATCACCTTCAACAACTCCTCGCTCGGCATGGTGAAGCTCGAGATGCTCGTCTCGGGGATCCCCGACTTCGAGACCGACCACGCGAGCGTGGATTACGCCGCGATCGCCAGGGCCGCGGGCATCCACGCGGTTCGGATCGAACAGCCGACAGACATCCGGGCGGGGCTCGAGGAGGCGCTGAACCATCCGGGTCCGGCCCTCGTCGACCTCGTCACCGACCCCAACGCCCTCTCGATCCCGCCGCACATCAGCGGAGCGCAGGTCACGGGCTTCGCGCTCGCCGCCACGAAAGTGGTGCTGAGCGGAGGCGTCGGGAGAATGCTCGAGCTCGCGCGATCGAACTTGCGCAACATCCCGGGCGCGTCATTCGTCCGCTGAGGTCAGGCCGCCAAGTCTGTGGCGATCATCGGCCCACCAACCGGCGCCAGATCAGCGCCCTTTTCGCCCGACGAGGCCGGACGATGCCCTCCGCGATCAGGACGCCCGTGAGGAGTCCGGCGAGAAAGGTCAGCATGAGCTCGTAGGGAAGAAGGCTGAGCACGATCGGTCTGGTCCTTTCCGAGTACTTTTTTGACCTGCCAGTCCAGTGCCTCGGCAGCGAGCTCGTCGTGCGACTGCCGCTGGCGTAGTGGTCGAGCGAGTACTAATTGTCGGAGAATCTTACAGACGAGGGCGACACGTCGATCGGCTACCTCCAAACCACTTGATAGTCTTGACGGCCGACGTCTGGTGCTGCAATTGCACTGCGCCGCAGAGGATGAGGAGGACCCGATGAACCGGACATGGGTTTCGATCGCGGCGATCGTCGTGGCACAGCTGTTCCTCGTCGCCCACGCGGCCCACGCGGGTGCTGCCCCGGTCCCGGAGCCGGGAACGCTTGGTCTGCTCGGCTCGGGCGCTGCGATCGTGGCGCTCGGCGCGTGGTGGCGGCACCGCAAGTAGGCATCGCGCACCGCCGGAAGCGCTCCCCCCTGCGAGTAGGTGTGCGCCCGGCGCCAGGATGTCGGATGATGGCGGGGGCGGTGAGACCGCCAACCTGACATGGTCCTCGACGGGCTCGTGAAATTCTGGCTGCTCGGTATGCTCGCAACGCTCGGCGCGTGGGAATTCAGAGCTGCTCGCCGGACGCCGACCGAGGGCCGGGGCCTCCGCTGGCCGACGAACCTCACGATTTGGTCGCTGAACGCGCTGCTCGTCACGGTTCCAATCGCGCCGGTCGCTCTCGCCGTGGCGGGTGCGGGCCGCGGTTGGGGCCTACTGAATCAGGCGGATGCGTCCCTTCCCCTGGCGGTCGCCATCGCCATCGCCGTCGTCGCGCTCGACGGCCTCGGCTATCTCCAGCACCGGGTCCTCCACGCGAGCCCCATTCTCTGGCGCGTTCATCGCGTCCACCACGCCGATGTCGACCTCGACGCCACCACCGGGTTGCGGTTCCACCCGATCGAGGCCCTGGTGAGTCACGCCACGCTGGTGGTCGGGATCATCATTTTGGGCCTGCCGCCTCTGGGCGTAGCGGTCTATCTCGGTCTCGCGGCCGGTAACACGATCCTGACTCACGCCAACATCCGCTTCCCCTCGGCGATCGAATCGCGCGCCGGATGGCTCGTGGTGACACCAGCGCTGCACGCGGTCCACCACTCCGCACTGCCCGCGGAGTCGGAGCGAAATTTCGCCACGATTTTTTCCGTCTGGGATCGTCTTGGCTCGACCTACGGCGCGCAGCCGACGGGCCGGCACGAGAACCTCCGCGCCGGACTCGAGGAGTTCCGTGAGCCCAGGTACCTGACGCTGCCCTGGACGCTGGCTGCGGCCCCGCCGAGCGTGCTGACCGGCTAGCGCTGGCTGCTCGGTTTATGAACGGCGCGCGGCTGGGATCAGGACCCACCCCGCCTTGCGGAGTGGCTCACTCAGGTCGAGGGTGCGCCGGTCTTGTCGTCGACGACGCTCCTCGCTCGCAGCGGATTCCTGGGCACGGCGGCGCTCTCCGCGGCGGCGGTCCAGGCGAATCTCAACGCTCTCGTCCGTATCGCCGAGCTGTTCCAAGAGGTCCTGAAAGGCCGCACGCTCGGGGGTGACGATCGCCAGGTCGACCAAGGGAGCTACGCCGCCTGAATCAACACCGCGCAGGTCATCGGCGAGCGGGAGATCGGGCGGGAGCGCATCGCCGGC
>VAYK01000135.1 GCA_005884985.1 Actinomycetota bacterium
CGCTCTTCCGCGTTCGCCCGCTGGGGCGAGATGATCCGGATCCCGTGCTCGGCGAGCGCGGGGCGAAGCTCGTGCTCGAAGCATCGCGTCAGCCTCTCGCGCTGGCCGCGCACGAGCTCGTGGATCGCATCGATCTGGGCGTTCGGGCTCAGCCCGTCGGCGCCGCGTGCGTCGACCCCCGCCTCCAGCTGGTCGTGAAGGTTCGCCACCCGGACCATGAAGAACTCATCCACGTTCGACTCCCAGATCGCGCAGAACGTGACCCGTTCCAGCAGCGCCACCGAGGTGTCCTCGGCGAGCTGGAGGACGCGATCGTTGAAGTCGAGCCAGGAGAGCTCGCGATTGAAGTAGAGAGAGGAGTCCTCGAGGTCTGGCGCCGGCGGCGCGTCGGATGGGGCGGCGGCCTGCTCGATCGCACCGGTCGCGGCCGCACCTGCTTCCGTCGGATCCATGGCACTCACCCCGAGCCATGCTAGCGCCGGGGGGTTCTCAGGCGACTATCCGCTGTCTGGGTCGGGTGAACTGACGCGCCGCGCTCGGCTCAGCCCACGTCTTCACCGGCGAGCAGGCGATCGAGCCCCGCCACGGTCCTGGCGAGCTCGTCGGCGAGCGAACCGGGGCGCAGCTCGGCGAACCGCGCCGCCAGGGTGCCGTAGTACCAGCGCACGTCGTCGGGACCCTTACCCCAACGCGCCCACAGCTCCTCGCCATCGATCCGGTAGGCCCGGATCACGGAGCTGACGTTGTCGAGCTTGTCGGCCATCGAGATTCGAAGCGACCCCGGCGACGAGCCGCCGAGCTCCGCCAGGTATCGCTCCTTGCGCGCTCGCCAGGGCGGCTTCGGATCCTCGTAGCTGTCCGTGCACTCATCGACCATGTCGGCCACAACGTCCCCGTAGCGGTCGCGGATGTCCTTGAGGCGCCTCAGACCCCCTTGATCCTCGACCGCGTCGTGCAACAGAGCCGCGATCGCCTCATCCTCCGGGCCGCCGTCCTGGATCACCAGCCCGGTCACGCGCAGCAGGTGGGCGACGTAGGGCTGGCCGTCGTTCGCCCGCCGCTGTCCGGCATGAGCTCGCGCCGCATAACCCAGCGCGCCCACGAACCGCTCACCAAGCTCTCCTGGGTGCTGCCGGTCCGGCCGCAGAGCGGTCTGTCCCTCCATCGAGATCACAAGGTAACGCAGCGAGGCCGAGGCTTTCGCCCCGGCGGCTCGCCGATCAGCCGCCTGGACGCGGGATGCCGCCGCGGACCGTACGCCGCGCGGCCTGGAGATCGGCCGCCGCGCTCGCCGCACGCAAGGCGGCGTCGCTCTTTTCCCGCTCCGCGGCCTCGAGCTCGTGGCGCGCCTGCTCGGCTCGCTTGGCCGCCCGGCGCCGCTCTCGGGCCGCGCGCAGGCGGCGGGCCACCGCCCGTTCGAGCCGATCCCACGTACCCGCCCGCTCCTGCTCGACCCAGAACTCCCGAAACCGATCGAACAGCAGACCGCGGCGGGCCTGGAGGTAGACGATCAGCATCTCGAGCCCCCGGTACGAGGTGCGGTGCGACGCGCGAGCGGCAAGCCGAGGGTCGAGGTCGGATGCTTCGCCGGCTCGCTCGCGGACCGCCACGGCGTCGGCCTCCCGCAGCTCGGCGAGGTGGCCTTCGACCCTCGGCAGCATCACGTCGCAGTCGTGCAGCTCCCCGAGCAGGTCCTGAAGGTCGCGCGCGCGTCGCCGTGCCGTCGCCGCGGACCTGCCGAGGCAGAACTCGGTCGACTCGAGGACATAGCGGAGTCGCTTGGCGGCGATCCGCATATCGTGCTGGGCGCCAGTTCGCTGAGGCTCCAGCGCACCGGGGCCGAAGGAGCGCATCTCCTTGAGCCGGACTCGAACGATCCGCGCGGCGTTATCGGCCAGCGGCTCGTGCCGGTCGAGCTTCTTCACCCGCCGGGCCTTCAAGCCTCGCTCCCGGCGAGCGCCTGGGCCGAGATCACGAGCTCCGAGAGGCGCTCGCTGAGCGCTGCCAGCCGCTCCGACCGAACGAAGGGCTCGAGCTCCGCGTTGGCCTCGGTCTGCTCCGCACGCAGCTTTTCGATCAGGCTCGAGACCCCGGGTCGGTCCGGAGCCCGCATGCCCTCCGCGAAGTCCTCCAGGGCGGCGATCGTCACGTCGCGGTCGCGTCGTTCGCCGAGCGCGTCGGCGATCGCCTTGACCTCCGCCAGCGCCGCCTTGAACTCCCTCCTCGGGTAGCACGGCTCGAAGACCTCGAGCGCGGCGCGCAGCCTCCGAGTGGCCACCCGCATGTTGTGTACTCGCTCGATGTCGGAGACATCGAGCACCCGGTGCGAATGGTCGGCGACCTCCCGGGCTCGCACCGCGACGATCTTGGCCGCCGCCGTGGCATAGGGCTCCTCCGCCGACAGTCCCGAGATCGGCCGCGCCTTCGCCATGCCCGGGACCTTACCTCGCAGGCTCAGGGGGGACCGAGGGCGCTCCTAGGCCGCCAGGGCCCGTGCTGCCCCGTTGGCCGCGCCGTTCAGCAAGTCGAGGATGATGCCCTCGCGGAGCCCACCCTTGCCGATCTGGAGCGGCTGGCCGAGCAGCTCCGACAGCTTCTCGAGCAGCAGCACGCCCGTGGGCAGGATGCGCACCCGGCGCGGGTCGAGCTCGAACCGCTTCGCGACCTCGAGGATCGGGTCGCCGGTCAGGACCCGGATTGCCCGCTCAAGGGTCTCGTACTCGAGCGCCGCCCCGACGAGGGTTCGGAGAGACGTGGCGCTGCCGCCTACGGCCACCGCCTGGTCCGGCTGCTCGAACTCGATTCCCTCGAAGAAGTCCGCGATGTGGTCGCGGACCGCCCGAATCTCCGCCGGCGACGGAGGGTCGTTGGAGAGGAAGTCGTCGGCGAGGGACCCGGACCCGATCTTGAACGACTGGACGGACCGCACCCCTCCGGTGACGCTGCCCACCACGACCTCGGAGGAGCCGCCGCCGACGTCGACGACCGCCACGTCCCCCTCGACCGGGTGGCCCAGGGTCTTGGTGGCGCCGATGAACGCCAGACGACCCGCCTCGTGCTCGCTCAGCACCTCGACCTCCACCCCCGCCACGCGGGCGATCTCGGCCACGACCTCGGTGCGGTTGGCCGCCTCGCGAATCGCCGCCGTGGCCACGGTACGTATCGCCTCGGCTCCCACCTCCTCGGCGAGCCGGACCTGGGTGGCGACCGCCTCGGCGAGCTCGGCGACCTTGTCGGCGTCGATCGCCCCGTTGTGCTGCGAGGACTTGCCGATCCGCGTGTAGGCGCGCTGCTCCATCACCTTGCGAAGCTGGCCCTCCTGCGGCTCGGCGACCAGCACGCGGGTGGTGTTCGAACCGATGTCGATCGCCGCGCACAGCATGCAGGGGCGATCTTGTCAGACGGAACGGATGCGGCCGTGCCTGGAGCCGCCCCCGGTAACGGCCCGTTTACACGCGGTTCACTACCACTTCACGGGGGGCCGCCGGCAGCGGTCGAAACTCGGTTCGGATGCATGTGGATTGGCCTGCGGAGCGCCTCGGCCTGAACGTCCCAAGCGACTGGTGGGCGGCGCCGGCGCTCGTCAAGTCGTTCGAGGCGGCGGGCTTCGCGCGGGTTCAGGTCCACTCGCCCCCGGCCTCGGTCCTCTCCGACCCGAGCCAGTCCACGCTGCACGCGACCGCGCTCGCGGCGGCCCTTGCGACCACCGGGCTCGTGCCGGTCGTCCATGCCCCGCCCGACCTCAGGGTGGGAGCTCGCGAGGCCGACCGCGCGGCGGAGGGCCTGCTCTCCTACGCGGCCGAGATCGGCGCCACTCACGCCGTCTACCACGCCTGCGCTCTGCCTGACGCCCCGGAGAGCGAGGACGCGCTGCTGTTCGAGGCCCGCTCGCTCGCCGCTCTATCGCTCGGCGCCGAGCGGCTCGGCGTCACGATCGCGGTCGAGAACCTGGCGCCGGTCTTCCCAGGGCCCGAGCCGCTGTCGGCGAGCCCGATGGTCCTCCGCGGTCTCGTCAACCGGATCGGCTCGCAGCGAATCGGAATCTGCCTCGACGTCGGCCACGCCCACATCGTCGCCGAGCTCCGCCGAACCTCGCTCGAGGCCCTGATCGAGCCGGTACTCGACACGGTGACGCTGTTTCACCTCCACGACAACCTAGGCGCTCGCTGGCAACCGGCGGGCACAGAAGGCGGCGTGGACCCCCTGAGGCTCGACCTCCACCTGCCGCCCGGGCGGGGCACCCTTCCCTGGGAGCGAGTCGCGCCCCGTCTCGCCGGCCACGACGCGCCCGTGGTGCTCGAGGTACACCCGCCGTACCGCCCGCGCGCCGAAGAGCTGTACCGCTCCGCCACAGAGCTGCTGAGCCCCGAGGACACCATCGGAGCTCCGCAGACGACGGTCGGCACGACGGCGGTCTGAGAGCTCGCCTCGCCGTCTGGGCCTCGGCCTAAGAGGCTGACGAGGGCTCGGGGAGGACCTCCTCGCCTGGGTGCGAGGCGTCCTCGAACTCGCGGAACAGGCCGGTGACGAGAAAGGCCACCTGCTCGCCGACGTCGACGGCGTTGTCCCCGATCCGCTCCAGCGCCCGGGCCACGAGCATCATCGTCATCGCCCACTCGCGGCGGTCGTGCTCGTCGCCGATCTCGATCGCGAGCTGGAAGCACTCCTTGTTGAGGTTGTCGATCACGTCGTCCTGGCGCACCAGGTCCCGGGCCATGTCGACGTCGCGATCCGCGAAGGCGCGTTTCGCCTGCCGGATCTGGGCGCGAATCGCCTTGCCCATGGTTACCAGGTTCTTCAGGATCCGCTCGTCCGCGGGCGGCTCGTGACCGGCGATCGGGATCAGCTTGGCGATGTTGACGCACTGGTCGCCCATCCGCTCGATGTTCTTCATCACGTGCAGAAGGGCTGCGATCAGGCGCAGGTCGGTGGCCACCGGGGCCTGGGTCGCGAGCAGCGTCAGGATCGCCTGGTGGATCTCCAGGTAGCGGCCATCGATCACGTCGTCGTCCGCGATCACCAGCTCCGCAAGCTCGATGTCCTGGTGCTGGACGGCCTCGACCGTGCGGTCGAGCGCTGCGACGACGAGATCGAGCCCGTCGAGGGCCCGACGCTCAAGCGTGGCGAGCTCCTCCAGGTACTCCTGTCTCGCCCGGATCTCCATCAGCCGAACTTCCCGGTCACGTACTGCTCGGTCCGGTCGTCGTCGGGGTTGGTGAACATCTTGTCGGTCGGCCCGACCTCGATCACCTCGCCGTCGAGCATGAACGCCGTCGTGTCGGCAACACGGCCCGCCTGCTGCATGTTGTGCGTGACGACCGCGATCGTCACCCGGTCCTTGAGCTGCCCGATCAGCTCCTCGATCTTCAGCGTGGCGACCGGGTCGAGGGCCGAGCATGGCTCGTCCATGAGCAGGACGTCCGGCTCGACGGCAAGCGCGCGAGCGATGCAGAGGCGCTGCTGCTGACCGCCGGACAGGCCCATGCCGGGGCTCGAGAGCCTCCCTTTGACCTCTTCCCACAGGCCGGCGCCCTCGAGCGCCGCGTTGACCCGATCGGTGATTTCGTCGCGGACCGTACCAATGAACCGGAGCCCCGCCGCGACGTTGTCGAAGATCGACATCGTCGGGAAGGGATTCGGCTTCTGGAACACCATCCCCACCAGGCGCCGCACCGAGACGACGTCGACGTTGGACGCGTGTAGGTCGACGTCGTCGAGCAGCACCCTGCCCTCCGAGCGAGCGCCGGGGATCTCCTCGTGCATGCGGTTGACGCATCGGACCATGGTCGACTTGCCGCAACCGGACGGCCCGATGATCGCCGTTACCCTTCCCGGCTCGAAGCTCAGACTGAGATCCCGCACGGCGTGGAGGGCGCCGTAGTAGGCGTTCAGGCCCTCCAGCCGCACGTGACGCGTCGCGGCCATCCCCTCCATGGGCCGGGGCTGGGTCTCCGGCTCCGTTGTCGCTTCGATCGGCGACTCCGCCCGACCGGGGGTCTGCGGCATGGTCTGCTCCTCAGGGTCGGCCACGTTCAGGTCCTTCGTCTCGTAGTTCATCGCACCCAGGCGTTTCCGCGACCGAGCCGACAGCAGCCGCGCGACGATGCTGATCAAGAGGACGAAGAGGATCAGGATCAGGGCGGCCCCCCAGGCCTGGGCGTGCTTGACCGGGTCCGGGGACTCCGAGTACCTGTAGATGATCACCGGAATGTTGGGCAACGCCTGCGACGGATCGGTTTGCACAAGGTCCGCGAAAACGCTTGTCACCAGCAAAAGGGGCGCCGTCTCGCCAACAGCACGGGCAACGGCCAGGAGTGCACCGGTAACCATGCCGCTGAGCGCCGTCGGCACCGTGACCGACAGCGTCGTCCGCCAGCGGCTGGCCCCGAGCGCCAGCCCCGCCTCCTTGACACTGCCAGGGACGAGAGTGAGAACCTCATGGCACGAGCGCGCCACGAGCGGCAGCATCACGATCGCCAAGGCCAATGAGCCGGCGAACCCACTCAGCTTGTGTTGCGGTACGACGATCAGCCCGAAGACGAAGATGCCGGTGACGATCGTCGGCACGCCGTTGAGGATGTCGAGCACGTAGCGGATCGCAAAGCCGGATCTCTGTCCCGCGAACTCGCTGGTGTAGATGGCGACCAGGATCCCGAACGGCACCGCCATCAACGTGGCGATGCCGACGATGATCGCGCTGCCGACGATCGCGTTTCCGATCCCCCCGGCGCCGAAGTTCGAGGTGTTCCCGGTGAGGAAATCGATGTTTATCTCCCCCGCTCCCTTGACGGCGACGCTGGCGATCACTAGCGCAAGAACCGCGACCGCAAGCAGCGCCGCGGTCCAGGCGCTGATCTCCATCACGCGATTCACGGCGTGGCGGCGTCGTAGGTTGCCGGTTTGAGCCAGGAGTGGATGTGCGTTCGCCCGCTGGCTCATGCCTGGCTCCGGCCCTCCGACCGCTGCTGGATCGCGCGCACCAACAGCCGTGCGACGCCGGTGAAGACCAGCGACAGCACGAGCAGGATGACTGCCAGGTAGGCGAGCGCCGATTGAGTGTCGGGCGTTCCCCCCTGATACTGCGCCGCGATCTGGCCGGCGGCGGATTGTGCCGGTAGGAACAGGTTCGAGCCAATGCTGGGCGCACCGCCGATCACCTGCGAGACCGCGATCGCCTCGCCCACGGCGCGGCCCAGCCCAAGCATTACCGCTGCGACGATCCCCGGTCGCGAGTAGGGGAGGACGACCGTCTTGATCATCTCCCAGCGGGTGCCCCCAAGCGCCAGTGCGCCCTCCTTGGCTGCGGGCGGCACCGTGGTGAAGATCTCCCTGGTCAGGCTGGAGACGATCGGCACGGTCATGATCGTCAGGATCACCATCGCCGGGAACAGCCCAACGGGCGAGTACGCCCCCGCAAACAGCTTCCCGATCACGGGAATCCAACCCAGTGCAGAATGCAGCGCCGGCTCGACGGTCGACTGCATGAGGGGGGCCAGAACCAGGATCCCCCAGAGGCCGAGGATGACGCTCGGGATCCCTGCCAGCAGCTCGACCAGCGTCGCGATCGGGGTACGCGTGCCGCGCGGGGCGAGCTCGGTGAGGAACAGCGCGATCGCGATCGACAGCGGTGTTGCGAGGAGAAGGGCTCCGAACGAGCTGACCGCTGTGCCGTAGAGGAACTGGGCAGCGCCGAACTGCCCGTGCACGGGATCCCAGTTCGAGGTCGTAATGAACCCGAGCCCGTTGTTCGAGATCGCGCCCGACGCCAGGTCCACGACCTTGTACGTGAGGCCACCGAGAATGACCACCGAGCCGATCGCCGCCAGCAGCGTGATCAGGTACAGGGCCCGATCGCCGACGCGATCCAGCACCCCGCGCCGCTTGCCACCCAGGGACGGACTCAGCGTGGCCGTGGCGCTCTCGGTGGTCATACCGCCCAATCCGTGACCAAGGCGAAGGACACTCGGGACCACCGCATGGCCCCGGGTGTCAGCTCCTGCCTCATTGAGTTGACCTGGTCTTCGTCTTAGCCGCCTACCTTGTTGAGCGCCGCCTTGCTGTCGGCGACCACCTGCTTCGGCAGGGTCCCGTAGCCGAGGCCCTCCGCGAATGACTGGCCGGGGCCGAGCGCGTAGGTGATGAACTTCTTCAGCGCATCGGCCTTGCCCGTGCTCGTGGGGACGATCACATAGGTGAACGTCGAGTCAGGCCATGCGTTCTTCGCCGAGGCCGGCGGATCGACGATCGAGACGCCGCCGGGGGGAACGGACTTCGCGGTGGCAGCCGCCGCGTTGATGGCCGGAATGCTGGCCTTCGGGTAGTTGCCGGCCGCGTTCTGCAGCAGAGCGTAGTTGAAGCTGTTCGAAGTCACGTAGGCAATCGTGAGGTAGCCGATCGCGCCGTCGGTCTTCGAGACGGCGGCGGCGAGGCCGTCGCTGCCGTCGCCTCCGACCCCGGCCGGGAACTTGACCTCGGTGCCGACGCCAACCTTCGACTTGAACTCCGGACTCACCTTCGAGAGGTAGTCGGTGAACGCGTATGTGTCACCCGAGCCATCGGTCCTGTAGGCCGGCGTGATCTTGGTCGACGGAAGGTTGACGCCGGGGTTGAGCTTGGCGATTGCCGGGTCGTTCCAAGCGGTGACGTTTCCGAGGTAGATGTCCGCCAGCACCTGTCCAGTGAGCCTCAGGTTGTCGGGCGCTCCGCTCAGGTTGTAGGCGGGCACCACCGCGCCGAGCGACCAGGGGACCTGGACGCAGCCCTTGCAGGCACTCAGCTGGTCGGGGGTCAGGGGCGCATCGGAGGCGCCGAAGTCGACCGTGCGAGCGGTGATCTGCTCGATCCCGCCGCCCGAGCCGATGGCGCCGTAGGTGACCGTGTCACCTGTTTTCGACGAGTAGTCGGACTGCCACTTCGACATCAGTGGGGCGACGAACGTGCTGCCCGCTCCGGTGATCGGACCACTGGACGAGCTGGATCCGCCGGAATCGCTGCTGGACCCACAGCCGGCGGCAACCAAGGCCAGTAGCCCGCAGGCAAGAATGGCAAGTGTGGACTTGCGAGAAATCACTTCGTAAAGGCTCCTTCGTCGGGTGACGGTGGCAGCGTCCCAGCGGCCATCGTCAGCCCTGTTACCGACCAGTGGCCCACCCGTGAAAAACCTGTGAAATTCGGCGCCTGAAACGTTTCGCCCAGGCACGAAACGGCTAGGAGCGGAGGGTTTGGGAGCTTCGTCGCGGCGGGCTACGTTTTTCTAGGAAATTGCGGGTTTGGGCGCCTCGACCTCGGGGGCGTCGGGCGCCCCCTCGGCGACGCGCTCGCTCGAGCGGCTGGGGATCGAAGCGGTAGCCGATCCCGAAGTGGGTGTGGATGTAGTCCCACCCGGGCGAGCGCCTTTGAAGCTTGGAGCGGAGCTTGCGCACGAAGACGTCCACCGAGCGGTCGCCGTGGATCATCGAGTAGCCCCAGACCCGCCGGTAGATCTCGTCGCGCTCCAGAACCTTGCCGGCGTGCTGGGCGAGCACGTCCAAGAGCTCGAACTCGCGCCGGGTGAACTCCAGGCTCTCGCCGCCGACATAGGCCTGGAAGCGGTCGGGCATGATCTCGAGCTCGCCCGCGACCAGAGGGCCGAGGTCCTCGCGGGTCTGGCCGCGCCGGTGGCGGCGGACAATGGCCTCGATCCTCGCCATCACCTCCTCCGGATGGCAGGGCTTCGAGATCCAGTCGTCGGCGCCGAGACGAAGCCCGCGGACGCGCTGGGCGACCGTGGCACCCTGGGTGCAGACGATCACGCCGAGGCCGGGAAGCATCCCGCAGACCCGCTCCAGGAACTCCCACGCCAGCGGGCCGAGCAGGGAGGGATCGACGAGGAGGGCGTTCAGCTTCATCGCCGCCAGCTCGTCGGCCGGCACCGGGCCGGAGAGGATCCGATACTGGTAGCCGGCTCCCTCGAGGCGCTTGGCGAGGACACGAAGGAAGCCGGAGTCGTCATCGATCACGGCTACTCGGAGTGTCACCACTTGGGCGCTCATGGGCGTGGCCGCGAGGCGAGGGCCGGTCCCACCGACCCTGCCTCGCTCGTCTGAGCCGCACACCATGGTAGTGGCGCCACGGTCGTGATCGTCGCGCTGTTCACAGAACTTTCACACCCTGCTTCTCCGAATGTTCACCAGCGGCGCGGCGGACGCAACCAGACTCGGGCGAAGCGAGAAGTCCTCTCTCGTGCGGCGCGCGACTCACTCCCTGCCCCGGGTCGCGCGCCTTCTCTTTCGGCGTTGCCCGGTCCGACGCCGCCCCCGTCAATCAAGGGCGAAGATCACGGTACAGATCAGGCCTGCGGCGATGCAATAGATGCCGAACGGAGTCAGCCGGTTGCTCTGGAAGAACCGGAGCAGGAACTTGACGGCCAGGTACGTAGTGAGCGCCGCGCCCAGGGCCCCGAGGAGCGCCGGGCCGCGAACCCCGTTGCCCGCCGAGCCGAACAGGTCGGGCAGTTTCAGCACCCCGGCGGCGCCGATGATCGGGGTGGCGAGTAAGAAGGAGTAGCGAGCTGCGTCCTCGTTCGAGAGCCCGAACAGGATGCCGCCGCCCATCGTGATTCCGGAGCGCGAGATGCCCGGCACCAGGGCGGCCGCCTGCGCCGTGCCGACGCCCACCGCTTGGCGCCAGCTCAGCTTGGCGATCCGGGCGTCGGAGTCGCCGAGGTAGTCGCCCGGCCTCGGAGGGCGACGGCGAAGCCGCTCGAAGGTGAGCAGCAGGATGCCGTTGACGACCAGGAACGCGGCGGCCGAGGCCGCGGAGGCGAACAGCGAGCGGAGCGGGTGCTCGAACAAGAGGCCGATGGCGCCCGCCGGGATCGTGCCCACCACCAGCAACCAGCCGAGCCGCGCGTCTGTGTCGTCGGACTTGATCTCGCGATCGCGAAGGGAGCGCCCCAGTCCGCGCACGATCCGCTTCCAGTCGTCCAGAAAGAGCAGCAGCAGCACCGTGGCGGTCGCCACGTGCGTGGCCACGAGGAAGGACAGGAAATAGTCGTCGTTCTGGTGGATGTTCCAGCCGAGCAGGCGCGGCAGCATGACGCCATGTCCGAGGCTCGAGATCGGAAATGGCTCGGCGATCCCCTGGAGCAGGCCGAGGATCGCTCCCTGGAAGTAAGAGATGGGATGCACGGAGCCGCGTACGCTAGCGGGAGCGCGCGGCCGATGGGCCCGTCTGGAACCACGCGAAGACGAAGCAACCGATGCCGAGGATGAAAGCGAGCAGTCCGTGCTTGAGGTGATGGTGGCCTGAGCCCGCCTCGTGCCCCGGGAAGAACGAGGGCAGCGAGCCTGCCGGTTCCGCCCAGTAGATGATCGCGATCACGATCAGAACGATCCCCGCGACGATTGCGAGGGGGATGAGCCTACGGTTCTTGGTCATGGCCCTGACACTCTATGCGCTCGACGGCAAGCGGGCGTAAATATTGGTGCAGGCTCCGGCCCGCGCGCGTTAGTAGAGTTGGCGCCGTGAGCCGGGGTCGCGCAGCGCGAGTTCTAATCGTGGCCGGCGCGGCGCTGGCAGCCTTCATGGCCGGCGCGCCGACTGCGCTCGCCGCCGATGGCGTTGGCCTCTGGGGACGCACCGACGACAAGGTGATCACCTTCTTCGCGTTCGCCGTGATGGCCTTTTTCGCGGTCCTGGTCACCGTCCTCTCGCTGATCCAGATCCGGCTCGAGAGCCGCAAGGAGCGCCTCCGCCAGGAGCTCGAGCGGCTCCGCCCGCCAGCCGCCCAGTAACCAACGAATAGCATCCCGGCATGCCCAAGGTTCGCTACGAGCGAACGGGGGTCGCCGCGGTGCTGACGATCGACCGGCGGGAGCGGCGCAACGCCGTCGACGTCGAGACCGCCGCGCTCCTGCTCGACGGCCTCCGCGAGTTCGAGGCCGACGACGAGGCCCGCGTGCTGGTGCTCACCGGCGACGGCCCCGAGGCGTTCTGCGCCGGCGCCGACCTGAAGGCGATGGCCGAGGCGGGCCCGGAGCTGACCTCAGGCGTGCTCGAGGCGGTGGCCGCCCGGCCTGAGGGGCCGATGGGATTCAGCCGACTGACCCCGTCGAAGCCGACCGTCGCGGCAATCTCCGGCTGGTGCCTGGCCGGCGGCCTCGAGCTGGCGCTCTGGTGCGACCTGCGGATCGCCGACGAGACCGCCCGTCTCGGGTTCACCGAGCGACGCTTCGGGGTCCCCCTGATCGACGGCGGGACGCAGCGCCTGCCCCTGGTCGTGGGCATGGGTAGAGCGCTCGAGCTGATCCTCACCGGCCGCGTGGTCCACGCCGAAGAGGCGCTTCGCTGGGGGCTCGTCAACGAGGTCGTCCCCGGGGGCAACCATCTCGAGCGGGCCCTGGAGATCGCCGAGGGGCTGGCGGCGTTCCCGCAGACGACGATGCTTTCCGACCGCCGGGCGGCGATCGAGGGTTCCGGGCTGCCCCTCGCCGACGGCCTCGCGCTCGAGGCCGAGCTGGGCCGTGCCTCGATCGAGACCGGTCTGCGGGGCGCGGCGCGCTTCGCCGCCGGCGAGGGACGTGGAGCGGCGGGCGCGGGCGTTTAATCGTCAGGGATGAGCTCGTCCGGTCCTGCCTCAGCCTGCTCGCCCCGAACGAGCTGGTAGGCCAGGCCGCCGAGCGCCGTGCCACCGATCGGCCCCACCAGATAGATCCAGAAGTCCCGCCACTCCCAGGCGGCGAGCGCTGGCCCGAGGGATCGGGCCGGGTTCATGGAGGCGCCGGTGACCGGGCCGCCGACCAGGGCGTCGAGCCCGATCGTGCCGCCGATCGCGATCGCCGCGGCCGCACCGACAGCGCGGGTGTCTGTGGCCACCGCCATGATCACGAACATCAGGAAGGCGCTGAGCACGGCCTCGTACACCAGGGCGCTGCCGGCCCCGACGCTTGCGGTCGTCGCCCCGAGCTGGGCGGGCTGACTGGGCCAGATCGCCAGCAGCACGAACGACGCCGCGATCGCCCCCGCGCACTGGGCCGCGATGTAGGCGAGGGCCTCGCGGGGCGGGAAGTGGCGGGAGAGCGTGAACGCCAGCGTGACCGCGGGATTGATGTGGGCCCCGGAGAGGTGACCGGTCGCGTAGACCATGACCATGATCACGAGGCCGAAGACAAGGGCGATGCCAACGGTGCCCAGGGCGCCGCCGTACTCGGCGTTTGCGACTATGGCGCCGGCCCCGGCGAAGACGAGTGTGAAGGCCGCCAGCCCCTCCGCCCCGGCTCGGCGGGCGAGGTCAGGACGAGGCACTGTCCCTCTGGTCTGGCGCCATCTCCGCCAACAGCGCCTGGACACGCTCCCCAATCTCGTCGCGGA
>VAYK01000134.1 GCA_005884985.1 Actinomycetota bacterium
CCGGGCTCGAGTACGCGCACCGGCAGGGGATCATCCACCGCGACGTCAAGCCCGGGAACCTGATGATCATCGGCGGTCCCGCGAGGCGCGGCAACGCCCGCACCACGGCCCACGATCCGCCCACCGGAGAGATGGGTGTGAAGCTGACCGACTTCGGGATCGCGCGAGCGGCCGAGCAGACGCGGTTGACGCAGGTCGGCTCCGTAGTCGGCACCGCCGCCTACCTGGCGCCCGAGCAGGCCCGCGGCGAGGAGGCGACGCCGGCCTCCGACGTGTACGCGCTCGGGGTCGTCATCTACCAGCTGCTGACCGGGCGCCTCCCATGGGAGGGAACGACCTTGTCCGAGCTCGCGATCCGTCGCGAAAACGAGCGGCCATTGCCGCCCAGCTCCTACGACTCCGCCGTTCCGCCCACCCTGTCGACCGCGGTGCTGCGATCGCTCGAGGGCGACCCGGCATTGCGCTACTCGACGGCGCGCCAGCTCTCCATCGCGTTGCGGGCCGGGCTCAACGGCCAGGAGCCGCCGGAGGCGGAGGCCGAGCCGCCGACCCGCGCGCTGGCTGGCGGCACGACCGAGGCCACACGCCATCTGGCGCCCAGCGACCCGGTGACTCCGGTCGCCCGCCAAGCGCCTGTGCCTCCGCGGCCCGCGCCGCGGCCGCGCCGGGTGATCCAGCCCGTCGAGGGCAGGGCGCGCCGCTCGCTCGCCAGCCGCCTCGGCAGCGCCATCGGCATCATCCTGGTGATCGCGTTGCTGGCCGGGGTAATCGCGGCCGTCGTGCTGCTGACCACCAATGCCGGGCAGAACACCGATCTGGTCAAGCACAGCATCCCGGACCAGATTCAGTCGCTGAAGGACTTCATCAACACCCACACGCAGTGAGAGTGGTCATGGCCCGCTTGGGGTGAGTGCCGCACCCTGCCAAGGCGGGGTCCCGTTGAGGACCGCCTGCCTGTAATCGCCGAAGCGTTCCCTTTGGATCGCCTCCCGGGCGCCCCGGACGAGGCGCTCCAGGTAGGTGAGGTTGTGGAGGACCAGCAGCCGAACCCCGGTCAGCTCCTCGGCTCGGGAGAGAAAGTGGACATAGGCGCGGCTGTGGGCGGCGCAGGCCGGACACGGGCAGCCTTCGACGAGCGGCCGCTCGTCGGCGGCGAACTCAGCTCGGCGAATGTCGAACCGAAACCGGGTCGCCGGGAGCGGAGCGAGGGCCATCCCGTGCCGGGCGAGGCGGGTGGGCACGGCGCAGTCGAAGAGGTCGACGCCGAGCGCGATGCCATCCACCAGGTCGTCGGGCTCGCCGATCCCGAGCAGGTGGCGCGGCGCCGCGCCGTCAAGGTGGGGAGCGGTCATCCCGATTACGCCTCGCATCTCCTCCTTGTCCCGGCCCAGGGTCCCGCCGATCGCCACGCCGTCCACGGCCGCCGCCGACACGCGCTCGGCAGCGGCGCGGCGAAGGTCCTCATGGACGCCCCCCTGGACGATCCCGAACACCGCCTGGCGGCGCGGCCCCTGGCGATCGTGCCAGGCGAGGCAGCGATCCAGCCAGCGGTGGGTGCGCTCCATCGAGCGGGCCGTGTAGTCGCGATCGGCGTGATAGGGGGTGCACTCGTCGAAGGCGAGGGCGATGTCGGCGCCGAGCGCCGCCTGCACCGCCATCGACTCCTCGGGCCCCAGGAACTGCTCCGATCCGTCCAGGTAGGAACGGAAGCGCACCCCCTGCTCGCCGATCTCGAGCACGGTCCCCCGGCCGGGCTGGCGCCCGCGCCGCCCCTTGATCTCGTCCGCGACCCGGCCGTGGGCGAGCGTGAAGACCTGGAAGCCACCGGAGTCGGTGATGATCGGGCGCTCCCAACCCATGAACCGGTGCAGCCCGCCGAGCGCCGCGACTCGCTGCGGCCCCGGCGAGAGCATGAGGTGGAAGGTGTTCCCCAGCACAAGCTCGTAGCCGAGCCCAGCGACCTCGGAGGCCGCCAGCGAGCGAACGCTGCCCCGGGTCGCGAGCGGAATGAAGGCCGGGGTCTCGACCGCGCCATGGGCGAGCTGGAGCCGCCCGGTGCGGGCGGCTCCGTCTCGCGCGGCTATCTGGAATTGAAGGCGGTCCGGGTCACTGCGCACTACCCGGAAGCCTAGGTGCTACTTCTCCTGCGCTTCGGAATCCACGCTCGCGCCGATCTCGACGCGATGCGGCTTGCGCTCCGCGGGCTTTGGGATGCGCACCTCGAGCACACCCTTGTCGAAGTCGGCCTGCACCTGCTCGGCGTCGATGCCCTGCGGCAGGGACAGCGACCGAGAGAAGCCGCCGTAGGCCCGCTCGACTCGGTGGTAGCCGTCCTTGCGCTCCTCGTGCTCAGCCTGGCGCTCGCCCGATACCGTCAGCACGCCGTCCTTGATCTCGATGTTCACGTCGTCCTTGTCGAGCCCGGGCAGATCCGCCCTCAGCACGAGGTGGTCGTCCGTCTCGACCAGGTCCATCGCGGGCACCCAGCGCGGCGTGGCGCCGTTGGCGAGCCGTCCGCCGAAGAAGGTGTCGAAGACCCGGTTGACGTCCGTCTGGAGCGTGTCGAGCTCCCGCCAGGATCCCGCCGGCCGGTCAAGGGCCTCGGACGCAGGCTCCGTGCCTAGGCAGAGATCAGCGAGCGCCCGGTCATCTCCGGGGGCTGCTCAATCCCGAGCAGGGCCAGCGCCGTGGGGGCGACGTCGGCCAGGATCCCGCGACGCGCGATCGATGGCCCGCTGACGGTCACGATCAAGGGCACGGGGTTGGTCGAGTGCGCCGTGTTGGGCGAGCCGTCGGGCTCGAGCATGTTGTCGCAATTTCCGTGGTCGGCGGTCAGGATGCAGGCGCCGCCCGAGCGGTGGACCTCGGAGACCACCTCGCCAAGGCAGCGGTCCACGCACTCCACCGCGGCGACCGCCGCCGGGATCACCCCCGTGTGGCCGACCATGTCGGGGTTGGCGAAGTTGATGATCCCGAACCGGTAGCCGTTCTCGGCCCAGCGCTCGCAGAAGGCGTCGGCCGCCTCGCGCGCGCTCATCTCGGGCTTGTGGTCGTAGGTGGCGACCTCCCGCACCGAGGGAACCAGGCAGCGCTCCTCCCCCTCCCACTCCGCTTCGCGACCGCCGTTGAAGAAGTAGGTGACGTGGGCGTACTTCTCGGTCTCGGCGACGTGCAGCTGGCGCTCGCCGCGGCGCGCGACGACCTCGGCCAGGGTCGTCTCCGGGAGCCGTGGCGGAAACGCGACCGGGTACGCCCATCCCTCGCGGTACTCGGTCAGGGTGGTCAGGTGCACCTGCGGGACGCCGCCGCGGGGAAACTCGTCGAAGTCCGCCTCTCCGAGTGCCCGCACCAGCTGGCGAGCCCGGTCGGGACGGAAGTTGAAGTGCAGCACCGCGTCGCCGTCGGCCACTCCGTCGTAGTCGCCGATCACAGTGGGGCGCACGAACTCGTCGGTCTCGCCACGTCCGTAGGAGTCCACAACGGCGTCCGCGGCGCTTGGGGCCTGCAGGCCTCGCGCATGGACGATTGCGTCGTAGGCGAGCTGCGTCCGATTCCAACGACCGTCCCGGTCCATCGCGTAGTAGCGGCCGCTCACCGTCCCGATCCGTCCCGCGTGGCGCAGCCAGCGCTCGAGCTCCCGGAGGTACCCGGCCCCCGCCGTGGGCAGCGTATCGCGGCCGTCGGTGAAGGCGTGCACGACGAGGTCGGGCACGCCCTCGCGAGCGACCAGCTCAACGCACGCCTCGATGTGCTCCCAGCCCGAGTGGACACCGCCGTCGGAGACCAGGCCCATCAGGTGCAAGCGCCCGCGGGGACCGGAGCGGGCCGCCTCGCAGGCGCCCTTCAGCACGGAGTTCTCGAAGAAGCTGCCGTCGGCAATCGCTTCGTCGATCCGGGTCAGGTCCTGCGCGACGATCGAACCCGCACCGAGGTTGAGGTGCCCAACCTCGGAGTTCCCCATCTGGCCGTCGGGGAGGCCGACGTCGCGCCCGCTGGCCGACAGCGTGGTGTGCGGGTAGCGATCCCACAGGCCGTCGAAAACCAGCGTCGAAGCCTGGCTGATCGCGTTGCCCGGGCCGGGTGGCGCGAGGCCCCAACCATCGAGCACGACCAGCGCCAGCGACGGGACGGGTAGCTCGGTGGCTCCCTCCGGGATGCTCACAGCTGCGCCGCGACGGCGATGGCCGCGAAATCGGTTGGGTCGAGGCTCGCTGCGCCAACGAGGGCGCCGTCGACCCCATCGCGGCCGAGGATCTCGACCGCGTTGCCGGGCTTCACGGAACCGCCGTAGAGGATGCGAACCGCTTCGCCGGCCGCAGCCTCGCGGTGCGCCACGAGCGAGCGGATGAACGCGATCGCCTCGGCCGCCTGCTCGGGGGTCGCGTTGCGCCCGGTGCCGATCGCCCACACCGGCTCGTACGCGATCACGACCTCGGCGAGGCGGCCGTCGGACGCCTTGGCCAGGTCGGCGTCCAGCTGGCGGCGAAGCACCGCCTCGGTCTGATTCGCATCGCGCTCGCCCTCGGTCTCCCCCACGCAGAGGATCGGCGTCAGCCCCGCCTCGAGGGCCGCCGGCACCTTGCGGGCGAGCGACTCATCGCTCTCCCCGAACAGCAACCGCCGCTCGGAGTGGCCCAGGATCACCCCGTCGACGCCGAGCTCGGTCAGCATCGGGGCCGCGACCTCGCCGGTGAACGCTCCCCGCGGCTCCTCGTGCATGTTCTGCGCCGCCACCCGCACGCCGCTCCCCGCGCAGCGCGCCACCGCGGGGGCGAGGGACGGGTATGGGGGGCAGACGACCAGCTCGGCGCCATCCAGCTCCGCGGCCCGCGGCACGAACGCGTCCAGGAAGGCCTCCGTCTCGGCGACGGTCTTGTGCATCTTCCAGTTGGCCGCGACGAGGGGCGTTCGCTCAGCCATCGGAGCCGACCTCCGCGTTTCGTTGCGCCGCCCGCTCGGTCTTCGCACCTCGGACGTCGGATCCATCCATCAGCGCCTCCACCCCCGGCAGCTTGCGCCCCTCCATCAGCTCCAGCGAGGCGCCACCCCCGGTGGACAGCCAGTCGATCCGGTCCGCCAGCCCGAAGCCGGCGAGCGCGGCGGCGGAGTCGCCGCCGCCGACCAAGGTCGTCGCGGACGCCCCGGCGACGGCCTCGGCCACCGCGCGGGTCCCTGCGGCAAAGTGCTCGAGCTCGAAGGCGCCCATCGGGCCGTTCCAGAACACCGTTCCTGCCGCACCGATGGCAGCGGCGTAGCCGGCCGCGGTGCGTGGGCCGATATCGAGCCCCATCCAGCCCTCCGGGACCTCGACCCCGTCGAGCCCGAGCACCTCAGTGTCGGCGTCCAACTCACGGCCGAGGACCAAGTCAACCGGGAGGACCAGCTGACTCGATGATCGCTCAGCGCGCCTGAGGATCTCGCCGGCGAGCCCCACTCCCTCTTCATCCACCAGGGAGTCGCCTGTCGCGATTCCCTGGGCGGAAAAGAAGCTGAAGCACATCGCCCCTCCCACCAGAACCTCGTCCGCGACTTCGAGAAACCGCTCCATGGCGCCGATCTTGTCGGTTACCTTGGCGCCGCCGAGCACCACGCACAGCGGGCGGACGGGATCGTCGCGGACGGCGGTGAGCTCCCGCACCTCGCGCTCGAGCAGCAGGCCCGCGTAGGCGGGAAGCAGGTGCGCAACCCCCTCTGTGGTGGCGTGGGCGCGGTGGGCGGCGCCGAAGGCGTCGTTCACGTACAGATCGGCCAGCGCCGCCAGCCGCCGCGCCAGTTCCGGGTCGTTGCTCGTCTCGCCCGGCTCGAAGCGGCTGTTCTCGAGCATCAACACGTCCCCGGGGCCCAGCTGTCCGGCCATGCGCTCCACCTCGGGGCCCACCACCGCCGGTGCCAGGGTCACGTCGACTCCGAGCAGCTGTCCCAGGCGAACCGCGACCGGTGCCATCGACAACGCCGGATCGGGTCCCCTCGGCCGTCCCAGGTGTGAGACGAGCACCAGCGCCGCGCCGCGCTTGCGGAGCAGCTCGATCGTCGCCATCGCGGCGCGAATTCGCGTGTCGTCCTCGACCTCGCCGTTGGCGAGTGGGACGTTGAAGTCCACCCGCACCAGCACCCGCCTGCCCTCGACGGCGGCGTCCCGGACGCTCGCCTTGTCAAAGCTCAAGTGGTTC
>VAYK01000136.1 GCA_005884985.1 Actinomycetota bacterium
GAGGTCCTACGCGGCGTATACTGCCGGCCAACGCGTCCTCCTTCCGCTGCAGGTGCGACGGGATGGGGGGAGCGGGAAGGAGATGAGGTGCGGTTCCGCCCGTATCGCGGCCTTGGGTCGTGGGTAGCGGTGGCGGCCTGGGCTCGGTCAGAGAATGGCCAGAGCGCTCGCACGAGGAGAGGGAAAGCAGCAGTAGGGGGCATGCCGTGAGTTCACGCGCTGCGCGAGTGGTCGTCGTCCTCGCGGGCGTGGCGATCGTCGCGGTGGCGATCAGTCTCTACGTCTCCAAGTACCTGAGGTCTCCGAGCCCCGTCGCTGCTACACAGACCGGGCCGAACCAGGCAACCCTGACGCTGGGCACGACCCCGGCGGTCGGCAGCCTGGGCGGCAGCAAGTCCTGGGTCTCCTATCTGGTCCGCCAACACGGCCAGTGGGACCACACCACCGTGTTCAACGTGCCGGCGCATTCGCTGGTCCACATCACCATCGACAACTTCGACGGGGCCAGCGCCCTGAGGAACCCGTTCCTATCACAGGTACAGGGCACGGTAGGGGGTGTGATGCGAATCAACGGGAAGGCCACGGACGTCATCAATCCCGACGACGCCTCGCACACCTTCACGGTGCCGCAGATGGGGATCTCGGTGCCGCTGCTCGGCGTGCCCGACAACGCGAAGAACCCGTGCGCCGAGATGCCGTGCTCGCTCAAGAAGGCGCATGAGACGATCACCTTCACGATCCGCACCGGGAAGCCGGGGCGCTTCCGCTGGCAATGCTTCGTGCCCTGCGCGGCCGGGTTCATCGACGGATTCGCGGGACCGATGCAGACAATCGGCTACATGGACGGCTTCATCCACGTGATCTGAGCACACGACGATGCCAGAGCCCAGCCATTTCCGCCGCATCCTGATCCTGTGGATCGCGCTGAGCGTTATCGCGACGCCGCTCGTCGTCATCCTGGCGGCGCCCGGGCTGCCGCCCGGCGACGCGACCAGCGAGGCCGCCGGCCAGGTAACGGACAACACCGTGCTGCTGGGGATCGCGACGCCGATCGCCGCGCTGCTCGTCGTCTATTTCGCCTACGCGCTGATCGTCTTTCGCCACCGCGGTCCCGAGCCCGACGAGGGTGTCGCGATCCGCGGGGACAACCGGGTCCAGCTCACTTGGATTGTGGCGACGGCGGCGATCGTGCTGTTTGCGGCGGTCTATGGCACCGTACGGATATTCGGAGACAGCGGAGCGGGCGGCGGGCAGGGCCCCAATCCCATCGCGAAGCCGTCGGGAGACCCACTGCAGGTGCAGGTGATCGCCCAGCAATGGGCCTTCACCTACCGGTTCCCCTCCTTCGGTGGCGTCGAGACGCCGCATCTGGAGCTTCCGGTTGACCAGGACGTAGAGTTCCACGTCACCTCGCTGGACGCGATCCACTCGTTCTGGGCCCATCAGCTGGGGGTGAAGGCCGACGCGAATCCCGGCGTCGACAACGTCGCCTACGCGCGCCCGACCGAGACCGGCAGCTTCGACATCCGCTGCGCCGAGCTCTGCGGGCTCTTCCACGGGCATATGTTCGACACCGGGCAGGTGGTGAGCGATTCGAGCTTCCAGGCCTGGATCCGAGGCCAGCAGCGCGAGTTCGCGCCGGCAACCCGGAACCTCAACCCCTACAACCGGGGCTATCTGCCCCATCCCGAGAGGAGGGCCGGATGAACACCGCAGCTGCGGAGCGCCCCCTGTGGCGCCGTCTGCTGGGCTTCAACCTCCTCGCCGGGATCGTGCTCGGGGTCGCCGGGTTCTACTTCGGCTGGTGGCTGGGGCACCAGATCCACGCCAAGAGCCTCGCGTACTTCGCCGACACCAACCAGAACGACGTCGCCCTCTTGCTCGGCTACCTGTTCTTCCCGATCGGATTCGTGATCGGGCTCGGATTCGCCAAGTACCCGCTGTCGAGGGCGCTGGGCCGCGAGCCCTCGCACCATGAGAACGAGGAGGGCGGCCTCGGCCGCTACTTCGGGGTCTGCACCGACCACAAGGTGGTCGGCATGCAGTACATGGTCGGGATCGGCGTCTTCTTCTTCATCGGCGGGCTGAACGCGATGCTGATCAGGGCGGAGCTCCTGCGCCCCTCGCCGCAGCTCTTCGGCGCCGGCAACTACCTGACGATCGTTGGCCTGCACGGGGCGATGATGATGGGGGTGATGAGCTCGGCCATCCTCGGGCCGTTCGCCAACTACTTCGTCCCGCTGATGATCGGCGCCAAGCGCATGGCCTTCCCGCGCATCGAGGCGCTCACCTTCTGGCTGTTGATGGCGGCCGGGGTGATCTTCGTCTCGACGATCTTCTTCGGCGGCTTCCCGACCGGGTGGACCGGATACGCCCCCCTCAACGACCAGGCCAACTTCGGCTTCGACTCCTACATCTTCTTCTTCGCCCTGGTGGGCCTCTCGATGACCCTGCTGGGGCTCAACCTGATCGCCACGATCGTGACCATGAGAGCACCGGGGATGACCTGGGGGCGGCTGCCGATGTTCTGCTGGGGCGTACTCAGCACCTCGGGCCTGATGGTGCTCGCGGCGCCGGTCCTGATCGCCGCCCTCCTGATGGTCGCCTTCGACCGCAGCCTGCAGACCTCGTTCTTCCTGACGAGCGGCGGCGGCAGCCCCTATCTGTTCGAGAACCTGTTCTGGTTCTTCGGCCACCCCGAGGTCTACGTCGTGCTCTTGCCCGCGATGGGCATCACGGCCGAGATCATCACCGTGCACGGCCGCAAGAAGCTGTTCGGCTACAAGACGGTGCTCTACACCACCATCGCCACGGGCATCATCAGCTTCTTCGTGTGGGCCCACCACCAGTTCGTCGCCGGCATCGACCCGCGCATCATGGCGACGCTGTGGAGGGCGAAGATCCGCTACACGGTGCCGATGTTGTTCTGCCTGGCCTGGTTCTTCAACTTCTTCATCGGCGGCGTCTCCGGCTTCTTCCTCTCCGACACCCCGAGCGACGTCAGCACTCACGGCAGCTTCTTCGTCATGGCCCACTTCCACTACACGATCATGGGCGGGCTGATCTTCGCCTTCTTCGCCGCGATCTACTACTGGGTGCCGAAGATGACCGGGTTGCGGTTCAACGAGCGCCTGGCGAAGATCCACTTCTGGACGATGTTCATCGCCTTCAACTCGACCTTCGGCCCGTTGTTCGCACTCGGTCTGATGGGGATGCCGCGACGGGTCGCGACGTACGCATCCAACCTACAGCCGCTGAACATCTGGGTCTCGGTGTCCGCGTTCGTCCTCGGCGCCTCGATGCTCGTCTTCCTCGCCAACGTCCTCTACTCGATGGTCATCGCGCGCGAGCCCGCGGAGGCGAATCCGTGGCGCTCGAAGTCGCTCGAGTGGCAGCTCCCGACGCCCGTGCCCGTGCACAACTTCGACCGCATCCCGGTTTTCGACGCTGACCCCTATGACTACGGGATCCCGCCAGTGGCGCCGAGGCACGTGCCGGCCGGCGCATCCGGAGTGGCCCCATACCCGGATCGGAAATGAACGAGACCGCCCACACTCCGGACGAAGCGCTCGCCGAGCCGCCGGAGGTCCAGGAGCGAAACCTGTGGCTCGGCGTGCGGGTCATGGCGGGAGTGACGATCATGTTCTTCCTGGCCTTCGTGTTCGCCTACTTCTACTTGCGCTCCCTCAACAACTTCGACCGCTGGCGACCGCCAAGTGTCGATCCGCCCCAGGCTTACGGCGCGGCGATCGTGATCCTGTTCGTGGTCAGCGCCGCCCTGTTCGCCTATGCAGACCGGGCGGCGCGGAAAGCAGCGGCCTGGCTGCCCGCCGCCGGGGCGGCACTGGCGCTCGGCCTGGCTGGCTGCGTCGTGCAGGCGTTTGAGTACGCGCACCTGGGGTTCGCCCCCACCAGGGGCGGCTACGCGAGCGTGTTCCTGGGCTGGACGCTGCTGTTCGTCCTCTTCGTGATCTTCGCGATGTACTGGGTGGAGATCACTTTCGCGACCGGCCTCCGCCATCGGCACGATGCCGAGGCGTACGTCCCACTGGGTCTCGACGCCGCCGCCTTCTACTGGACCCTTCTCGCGGTCATCGGCGTGATCGCCTGGGGGATCCTCTACCTGCTCTGAGCCCCGGGGCGTGTTCGATCCAAAGCCGCTCCTGGACTGGACCGGCGGGCCGGCCTTTGCCTGGGTCGTCGGCGCCGCGCTGCTCTACTGCCTGGGCGGCCTCCACAGCGCGCATCCGCGTTCCGGCCCGGACCGCTGGCGGACGGCGTCGTTCGTCGCCGGCCTGGCGACGATCGTCGTCGCGCTCGACTCGCCGATCGACGACCTCGCCGAAGAGCTGCTCTGGGTGCACATGGTCCAGCACATCCTGCTGCTCGTGGTGGCTCCCCCGTTGCTCGCCGTGGCGCGTCCGTGGAACCGCATGTGGCACGGTTTCCCGCTCGGCTTCCGGCGGCGCACCGCTCGCACCGTTACCCAGAGCCCGCGTCTGGCCCCGCTTCGAAGGGCCGCAGGCATCTTCCAGGATCCCCTCCCGTCGTGGCTGGCCTTCAACGTGACGTTCCTCGCCTGGCATCTGCCGGCGGCCTATGACGCCACGCTCCAGTCGCAATTCGTGCACGCTCTGGAGCACGCGATGTTCTTTGGGACCGCGCTCCTGTTCTGGACACGCGTGATCGACTCGCCCCCCTGGCGCTCGCCGCTCGCCGACGTTCCGCGCGCCATCTACGTTGGCCTTGCGATGGTGGTCAGTTGGATGCTCGCGATCGCCTTCGCCGTGTCGACCGCGCCGGTGTATGCCCCCTATGCGGCGCAGGCCAGCCGGCCCGGTGGGATCACGGCCCTCGCCGACCAGCAGCTGGCCGCCGGCGTGATGTGGGTCCCGGGCTCGATCCCGTTCACGATCGCGATCCTGTTCGTCATCTATCGGTGGCTGCAACCGAAACGACTACGCGAGCCCTCCAGGGAGCGGCCGCTCCCTGAGAGTCCCTGATCCAGGAGGAGAAGAATGGAAGTGCTACTGCGACTGATTGCGGTGTCCACTGTGGCCCAAGGCATCCTCACCTGGGCCATCCCGCTTGGCGTGTTCCTCGCCGTCCTGCTCTGGTACCTGGTGCTGCTTCGCCGCCGGCACCCCGAGTGACGCACAGGAGGCGGTCCGCCTGGGATCGATGAGGCGCACGCGGGTCACGGCCCGCGTAGCCGTGCTCGTGGTCGTTGTCGCGGTGGCGCCCCTGGGCGCGCTGGTCCTCAAGGACTCCCTCGGCCAGGAGGTCAACATCGACAAGTACCGGGGCAAGGCTGTCCTGGTCACCTTCATCTACGACCACTGCCCCGACGTGTGTCCGATCATCGTCGGCAACCTCCACACCGCGCAGAACGAGCTCGGCCCGGAGGCCAACAAGCTTCAGATCATCGCGGTATCGGTCGACCCGAAGGGCGACACGCCCAAGACCGTGAAGGCCTTTCTCAAAGACCACCAGATGACCGGGCGCATGCAGTACCTGATCGGCTCGCGGCCCCAGCTGGAGAAGGTCTGGAGCGCCTGGCACATCGTCTCCAAGTCATCGCCGACGAAAAAGAGCCCCGACCTGGTCGAGCACTCGGCGCTGCTCTACGAGATAAGCGGCAGCGGCAAGATCACGACCCTCTATCCGGCCAGCTTCACGCCCGGCCAGATCGTGCACGACGTGCCGATCCTCGCCTCCGGCAGAGCGCGGATGTCGAAGCGCGGCCTCATCCTCGGGCTGCTCGGGGTAGGAGCGGTGGCGATGCTGGTCGTCGTCGAGATCGCGACCAGCGGTCCCGGAGCCGGCAAGCGAGCGGCGCCCACGCTCCCCTCGCAGGTGCTTCGAGGGCCGAGAGTCGACCTCGCCTCCCTTCGGGGCAAGCCCGCGCTGGTCAACTTCTGGGCCAGCTGGTGTGCGCCCTGCAAACAGGAGGCGCCCGAGCTCGAGCGCTTGGCCCGCACGCTGCACGGCCAGGCCCGGCTGGTCGGCGTCGATTGGAACGACACGACCGCCAACGCAACGGCCTTCATCCGCCAATACGGCTTGACGTATCCGATTCTTCGCGACGGATCGAGCGAGGTCGGCAATCGCTTCGGCCTCCCGGGCCTGCCGACGACATTCGTGCTCGATCCCCACGGCGACATCGCCGAAGTGCTGCTCGGCCCCCAGAGCGAGTCGAGCCTGCGACAGGCGCTGGGATCGGCCGGCTGAGCCGGGCATGACAGCGGTAAGCCTAAGCCTGTCAGCTGACTAACTGAGCGCGCCCGCATTCCGCGCCATGCCCGGGCCGCGTCGGCACGACAGCGCTCTTACGAGCGGCGCGGCGTCGTCCCAGGTTCGAATCCGGTCGGGCGGCGCCCGGCCCGTAGGATGCTCGCCATGCGCTTCGGGATCGCGGTCTTCCCCACCGACTATGCGGCCGATCCCGCGACGATCGGACGGTTGGTCGAAGAGCGCCGCTTCGAATCGCTGTTCTTTCCCGAGCAGACCCACATCCCGGCGAGCCGCCGAACTCCCTACCCCGGCGGCGGCGAACTGCCCCGGGAATACAGCCGCACGTTTGACCCGTTCGTTGCGCTGACTGCGGCCGCCGCCGCTACGGAGAAGCTCCTGGTCGGCACCGGAATCTGCCTCCTGATCGAGCGCGACCCGATCATCACCGCGAAAGAGGTCGCTTCCGTCGATCGCCTCTCCGGCGGGCGGCTCCTGTTCGGCGTGGGCGCCGGCTGGAACATCGAGGAAATGGAGAACCACGGGACCGACCCGCGCCGGCGCTTTTCGCTGATGCGCGAGCGGATCGAGGCGATGAAGGCGATCTGGACCGAGGACGAGGCCTCCTACCACGGCGAGCACGTCGATTTCGACCCGATCTGGTGCTGGCCGAAGCCGATCCAGGAGCCGCACCCTCCTGTGCTCGTAGGCGGCAACGGCGAGCGGGTGCTCGACCGGGTGGTCGCCTTCGGCGATGAGTGGATGCCAAACCGCGCCTCCGGCCTGCGCGAGCGGATCGAGAACCTCAACCGACTCGCCGAGGAGGCAGGGCGCGGTCCGATCCCCGTCACCGTGTCAGGCGCGAAGCCGGATCGCGAGCTGACCGA
>VAYK01000023.1:0-4358 GCA_005884985.1 Actinomycetota bacterium
CTTCTGGATCACCACCGCGGCGCCGGACCCATCAGCGGGTGCGTGGTGGAGCTGGCTGAAGTCGGCTCGCTCGTGGTAGTCGCCCGGCCCAATCAGGATCCAGTCACCGGCCTGCGCCGCGTCTACGGCCTTCTGGATCGAGCTGAAGCCGCCCTGGATCCCGTGATATCTGCCGACCCGCCGAACCCGAGCCCCGGCGCTCGCCGGCAGGGCGAGAACGAGCAAGAGCGCCAGGAGACCGAGCACGGGCCACAGCCGCGCGTCCCTAACCACCGGCCAATAGTCCCGGACCTCCATCCCACACGGGAGCCTATCGCGCGGAGTCGCGCCGTGGCGTCAGAGGCGATCGCCGGTCGCCGCACCGGTCAACCTCTAGATTGGCGGTGTGGAGCTGAACCGGATCGCGAGGGACGCCGTCGAAGCTGCGTTGGCGGCGGGGGCACGTGACGCCGAGGCCTACGCGCAGGATTCGGTGGGGCGCGAGATCCGGATCTTCGACGGTGAGGTGGAGAGCCTCACCGAGGCGGGGGAGCGCGGCCTGGGGGTGCGCTGCTGGATCGACCACCGGGTTGGCTACGCGTACGGCACGGACCTCGGCAATGACGGCCTGGGCGCGATCGCGGCCGCCGCGGTCGAGGCTGCTCGGATCGCCGACGCCGACGAGTTCGCGGCGCCGCCGTCGGCGGGTGGCGCCGGTGCCCCGCCGGAGATCCCGGGACTCTACGACCCGACCCTCGCCAAGTGGACCACCGAGCGCAAGATCGAGCTCGCCAAGGCGATCGAGCGGGCCGCGCGCGAGGCCGACGACCGCGTGACCGCGGTCGAGACGACCGTCTACGCCGACGATGCGCAGCGGGTCGCGATCGCCTCCTCGACGGGACTCACCGGTGCCTTCGAGGCGACCACCGCCTACGCCTACCTCCAGGCGATCGCCGACGCCGACGGCGACAAGCAGACCGGCCTCGGCTTCGGCATGGGGCGCTCGCCGGAGGCGCTTCACGCCGACGAGATCGGCCGCGAGGCAGCGGAGCGCGCCGCCTCGCTGCTGGGCGCGGCGAAGCCCGCCTCGCGAACCTGCCCGGTGGTCCTCGACCCTGTCGTCGCCGCCAGCTTCGTCGGATTCATCGGCGGCACCCTGTGCGCCGACGCCGTCCAGCGCGGCCGCTCCCCGTTCGCCGGTCGCCTCGGCGACTCCCTCGCCTCGCCGGCCCTCACCGTCATCGACGACGCCACGGACCCCGCCGGCCTCAACTCGTCCCCGTTCGACGCCGAGGGCGCCCCCAGTGGCCGAACGCCGCTGATCGAGGCCGGCCGGCTCGCCGCCTACCTGCACGACTCCTACACGGCCCGCCGCCAGGGCGAGGGCACCCGCACCACCGCCAACGCCTCGCGCGCCGGCTACCGCTCCCCGCCCTCGGTCTCGACCTCAAACCTCATCGTCGCCCCCGGCGCCCACACCTTCGAGGAGCTCCTCGCCGAGGCACACAACGGCGTCTGCGTCACCGATGTCGCCGGCCTCCACTCGGGCGTCAACCCCGTCTCCGGCACCTTCTCGGTCGGCGCCACCGGCCGCCTGATCAAAAACGGCCAGCTCGCCGCACCCGCGGACGAGTTCACGATCGCCTCCGACCTTCAGTCGATGCTCGAGGCGATCACCGCCGCCGCCTTGGAGCCCCGCTGGGTCCCCTTCGGCGGTTCCGTCAACACCCCGGCGCTCCTGATCGGCGAGATGGCGGTGGGAGGCGCCTAGTTCCTCCTGGGCACACGCCGGCGCTGGTAGCGTCGGCGGCGTGAAGCAGGGGGCCCTACTCGCGCCGGCGGTGACCGCGTTCTTGCCGCTCCCCGCCGCCAGCGCCTCTGCCGCACGGGCCAGCGGCGACTTCGACGGCGATGGCAAGGCCGACCTCGCGGTCGACGTCGAGAACCAGAACGTCGGCGGGCGGCCCGGCGTGGGCGGCCGCCGACCTCGGACGCCCCGCGGGACACCTTCAGCAAATTCCGCAAGTCCTGGGGCCTAATTTCACGCTATTTGCGAACGAGTCCCGCGCGCGGACCCATTGCGCACTCGTAGGATCGCGCCCTCGTCTATCTGAAATGGAGGGGCAGGCTCATGGTGGGGCGCAAATCGGCTTGGTGGGGTTGTGACCGTCGAGAGTCTCGAATGACGACGGTTTCCGCTCCCGGCCGTGCCGACGCTCCGTCCGAGCGCTCCCCTGAATGGCGCCAGCGCTCCGGCCGCCTCTACGAGGAGCTTCGCCGCCCGGCCAGGGCGATGATCCGGCGCGCCTTTCGGGGGGCGTTCGGCGACGACGAGATCGAGGACATCTATGCGAACGCGTGGCTGGGGACGCTGCGCGCCCTCGAGCGAAAGCACGACCAACTCAGCGACGAGGAAGTTCGCAAGTACGTGCTGACCGCCGTGGCCAACCACGCCAGCAAGGAGCTCAGGCGCCGCAGCCGCCGACCGACCGCGCCGCTCGACGCCGTCCACGCGGTCCCCGACGACCGTGCGACCCCTGATGAGCAGGCGGCGAAGCTCGAGGAGTCGCGGATCGCACGCGACCTCCTGACGACCCTCCCACCTCGGCGACGGGCGGTCATGCTCCTGCGCTACGGCTGGGGGCTCGAGCCCCTCCAGGTCTGCGGGCTGGTGAAGGGCCTCTCGCCGCGTGCATATCGCAAGGAGATCACCCGCGGCGTCGACGAGCTGACCGCAAAGCTGCGGCTGCTCGAGCGCGGCGAGTGGTGCGCGGACCGAGAGCCCGTGCTGAAGGCGTACGCGGCGGGGCTCGCCGATGCCTACCAGCGGCGCCAAGCGCGCCAGCATCTATCGCATTGCCGTCACTGTGCCGACTTCGTCGGCAAGCTCAGCGGCCATCTGCACGACATCGGCGCATCCCTGGCTGTGCCCAGCGTGGTGGACGGGATCGGCGACGGTCGATACTCGCTCCCGGGCCGGGTGGGCGACGCGATCCATGGAGTGCGTGAGTCGGCGGGCAAGGCGTTTATGGGAGACAGCGGCGATGGCGTCCAGCAGATGGCAACTCAAACGGGGAGCCTGCCCGGCGGCGCTCGGGGCGCCGGAGCCGCGGGCACCGGCGTCCTGGCGAAGCTCGCGGGAGTCGGCACCGCCGGAAAGCTCGCCGCGGTCTGCCTTGGTGGCGGCGCGGCCGCGACGGCCTGCGTGGCCGCGGGAATCGTCCCCGCCGCTGTCCCGGGCGTCGATCCCGGCGGGGCGAGGACCGCTCCCGACCGCCCCGCCGTGGAGCGCTCCGGTCGGGTGCGGCCACCCACGCCCGTCGCGATCCTGCCCTCGCGGCTGAGCAACGAGGCAACCGGTCATCTTGCGCCCGCAGGCGGCGAGGAGCCGGCCGCCGATGACACCTCCGAGCAACCCCCCGCTTCGGGGCCCGAGCCACCAATCGCGCCTTCGGCGCCGCCTGCCCAGCAGGAATTCGGCGTACCTTCGACCGCCTCCGGCACGGCTAGCTCGGGCCGCTCGTCGTCCAGCGGCGGAGGCGGATCAGTGGTCCAGCGGGAGTTCGGGCCGTGAGAAGGGCGCGGCGCTCGGCACTTGCCTGCGCTGGAGGAGCGCTCTTCTTGCTCGCCGCGCTGACGCCCTCAACCGCAGGCGCCGCGGCACAGACCTACACCGTTGTCCAGTGCCATCCGCTGAATCGCGCTCGCGCGAATGCGATCCTCGAAGATGCCCCACCATACGCGGCGCGTAGCTTCTGCGGCGATCCCCAGAACGACTACGCGATCAAGGTCACGAGCACCCGCGATTCACGGCACGGGGGATACGGCAGGGTCCGTTGGACGACGGGGTCATCGGCGCTCGGCATCGTGTCCGTCGACTTGCGGGCCAAGCTACGGCGCGACAATGGCCACGCGGCGCGTCTTTGGATGGCCGACCCGCACCTGAACGAGGTCGCCCCGGTCGCCGGTGGCCACCCCCATGCGACCGCCTACCGGCACTACAGCTGGGATGCTCGGGGCCACGGTCCGCGTCAGTTCGTCGCCAGCCTTAGGTGTGAGCGCGCCGACGGATGCAAGCAGTCCCACCTCGCGAAGACCTGGGTGCGAGCCATCCGGCTCAAGGTGGCGGATTACTCGGACCCGAGATTTACTGCTTTGAATGGCACGCTCCTTAGAGGCGGCTGGCTAAGTGGCGCTCAAAACGTCAACTCTCAGGCGCGGGATTCAGGGGGCGGCCTGGACCACCTGGTGGTCACCGTCAACGGTGAACAGCTCGCCAGCCAGCAAGGAAGCTGCGACAGGATCCCGGGCAGCTCCTATGGCGCCCGCTTCGGCGCTTGTGGAAACGATCTCGTGCTCAATGAGACTCCCACCACGAC
>VAYK01000023.1:4444-4894 GCA_005884985.1 Actinomycetota bacterium
ACAACACTCCCCCGGCGATCGCATTCACCGCCTCTCAGGAAGTCGACGATCCGGAGCTGATCCGCGCTCCCGTCACCGACACGACGGCCGGCGTCCGGTCGGGTCAGATCTTCTACCGACCCCTTGGCCAGACGTCCTGGCGACCCCTCGACACGGTGCTGCAATCCGGTGAGCTTCGGGCCCCAGTCGACTCGACGGTCGATCCGCCGGGCGAGTACGAGTTCATGGCGCAGGCGAGCGACGTTGCCGGCAACTCGGCGCAGACGACGAGTCGCGCCGACGGCCAGCCGATGAGGCTCACGTTCCCGCTCAAATCAGGTGTCAAGCTGAACGCCCACCTCGCACCGGGCGGCTCCCGGCAGATGACGGTGGCCTACCGACAGGTGGCGAAGGTGGCAGGGCGGCTGCGCGACGCCTCCGAGAGGCCGCTGGCGGGCCAGGAGGTGACGG
>VAYK01000024.1:0-3586 GCA_005884985.1 Actinomycetota bacterium
GCGCGCCCGGGTTGCGGAGCGGCGGTGGGGAATCGAGGACGACCTCGTGATCACGGAGGAGGAGGGCGAGGCGGTCGACTCGGAAGGCGTCGCTCAGAGCGAGGCCGAGTCGATCCCCCAGGCCGAGGAGGCCGAGGAGGCCGAGGAGGCTGAGGAGGCCGAGGAGGCTGAGGAATCCGAGGCAGATGCCGAGGACTCCGAGGATTCCAGGTCCGAGGACTCAAACTGATCCCCCGGCCGACAACGGGCCGCGGCGCGTTCCTCGAGTTGGTCGTGATCGTCGCCCTGGCGATCGGCTTGGCGCTGCTGATCCAGGCGTTCTTGGTCAAGCCCTACCAGATCCCGTCGCCGTCGATGGAGCCCACCCTCGACGTCGGCCAGCGAGTGCTGGTCAACCGGGTCCTCTACCACTTCCGCGACCCACAGATCGGGGACATAGTGGTCTTCCATCCGCCGGTTGGGGCGGAGAACGGGCAGGAGTGCGGCGTCCACCAAACCGGGACGGAGGCCTGCCCGCAGCCCACGCCGGGGGAGTCGAACACCAACTTCATCAAGCGGATCGTCGCCGGGCCAGGCGACCAGCTCAGCATCCACGACGGACACCCGGTGGTCAACGGGATCCAGGCGAACGAGGACTTCATCAGGCCGTGCGGGGGAGGAAACGGGTGCAATTTGCCGCACCAGATCACCATTCCACCCGACCATTACTTCATGATGGGCGACAATCGTGGGAGCAGCGACGACAGCCGCTTCTGGGGTCCGGTCCCGCGAGACTGGATCATCGGAGAGGCCTTCCTCACCTACTGGCCGCCCGACCGAGTCGGGATCCTCTAACGGCAACGCGAGCCGGGCCCGGGCGCGGCGCCGGCGCCGGGCGGCGCGACTGTTCCGCTTCGACCGCGCCCTCGGGACGCGCTTCGTGGCCGGTGCCGACGAGGCCGGACGGGGCTCGCTGGCGGGCCCGCTCGTGGCCGCCGCAGTCCTGATCGACTACGGCACGCTCAGCCGTCGCGACCGGCGCGCCCTCTCGGAGCTTGACGACTCGAAGGTGCGCAGCCCCGAGGAGCGCGAGGAGCTGTACCCGCGGGTGCTGCGTGCGGCGGCGCGGGTCGCGGTCACCGTCCGTTGCCCCCGTGGGATTGACGCCCGGGGGCTACACGTCACCAACCTGGCCGCGCTCGCTCGCAGCCTGGAGCGGGTCGCAGTGCCGGATGCCGCCTGCCTGGTCGACGGATTCTCGGTGCCTGGCTGTTCGGTCGCGCACCGCGCCGTGATCGACGGCGATGCCAGGAGCGCCGCGATCGCTGCCGCCTCCGTCGTCGCCAAGGTGACCAGGGACCGCTACATGTGCAGCGTCGATTCGTCCTATCCGCAGTTCGGCTTCGCGGGCAACGTTGGTTACTCGACCCCCGAGCATCGAGCGGCGATCATCGAGCACGGCCCATCGGCACTGCATCGCCGGTCCTTCCAGTCGATCGCCTACAGCCAGCTTGAGCTCTCCTGAAGTGGGCGGTACGTGGCGAGCTTCGGCGCCCGACGCATCGACCCGGCGCGACTGGCGGCGTTGCGGGCGGCGGCGCAGCTCCTGCACCGCCCCGCCACCGCAAAGCATCCGGCCGACGTCGCCCGGGCGATCTGCGGCGCTCAGGCGCAGGACCCCTCCGCCGGGCGTCTAGCGTTCCGGGCCCGAAGCCCGCGTGTGCGTGCCGTCGATGTGGACCGGGCCCGCACCGAGGAGCGCTCCCTGCTGCGCACCTGGGTGATGCGCGGAACCATGCATCTGATCGCGACCGAGGATGCGGCCTGGCTGGTGCCGCTGTTCGAGCCTGCCTTTGCCGACAACTCGGTCAGGCGGCTCGTCCAGCTCGGGATCGACGTTCCCACCCAGGAAAGGGGGCTCCGCGAGATCCGGCGGGCGCTCGAGGCCGACGGGCCGCTGAGCCGAGGCGATTTGGTCGAGCGGCTGCGTCACAGGGAGATCCTGCTCGATTCATCCAGCCGCCTACACCTGTTCCGGCTGGCGATCGCGCGCGGCATCGCCTGCCTGGGGCCGGACGTGGGGTCCCAGACATGCCTCGTCGGGGCCCGGGACTGGCTCGGCGAGCCACCCCCGCACCAGCGTGACGCCGCACTGAACGAGCTGGCCCGCCGTTACCTGCGTGCCTTCGGGCCGGCCACCGAGGCGGACTTCGCGGGGTGGGCCGGCCTCGGCCTGCGGGAGATCAGGTCGGCGCTGGCGGGCATCGGCGCCGAGCTCGCCGAGGCTCGGGTGGGCGACCAGACGGCGTGGACGCTGAAGGGCGCCGCGAGGCGTCCCCGGCGCCGGATTGTCCGCTTGCTGCCGGCCTGGGACACCTATCTGATGGGCCACCGGAACCGGGAGTTCCTGGCCGAGCCCGCCCGCTGGAGGCGGATCATGCCCGGGGGCGGGATCCTGCGGCCGAGCATCGTCGTCGACGGCGTCGCCGCCGGCACCTGGCGGCTGCGCCGCGGCGAGAGCGCCATGCAGGTCGAGGTGGAGCCGTTCGCCGACCTCGACCCGGCCGCAGCCGAGGCGATCGCGGCGGAGGCGGTCGACATCGGGCGCTTCGAGGGCAGGCCGGCGGCGCTGGTGGACGCGCCCACCGGTTAGCTCGCCGCGGCGGCGCCGGTCCGGGTGATCGCGCCGGCCCGGTGGGCCGAATTTCACACGTATGGGCGGATTATTCGGCCCAGCGGGTTGGTGCCTCTAGCAGGCTTCGCGCAGGTGCTCCCACTCGATCGCGCGACCGCCTGGGTCGAGGCGCAGGCCGACCACGTCGAAGCGCAGCGCGCCGTGCGGCGGAAGCGAGCCGTCATGGTCCCGAAGCCACGCGAGCGCGAGCAGGCGCAGTCTCTGCCGCTTGCGGTGGCCGACCGCGATCGCGGGACGCTCCGGTCCGGACACGGATCCGGCGCGCAGCGCCTTGACCTCGACGAACACGAGCGCCCGTCCGTCGAGCGCGATCAGGTCGATCTCGCCGCGCACGGCGGAGGTCCGCGCGTTGCGGGCCACGATCCGCATTCCTCGGCGCTCGAGCGAGTCGGCGACCAGCGCCTCCGCGGCGCGGCCCAGTCGCTGGCGGGCCTCTGACATCGACGCCGACCATAGGCGGGGCGTCCGCGCGGGTGGCGCGCAAGATGTGCCAACTCGGTGGCGCTCGCTTGACGATCGGCGCGCCCCGCGCGACACGGCCGCGCATAGCTTCGGCGCGTGCTCGCGAGCGCCCGAACGTTTGCGCTTCTCGGGATCGAAGCGCGGGAAGTACAAGTCGAGGCCGACGTCGCGAGCGGCGGGCTGCCCAGCTTTTCGCTCGTCGGACTTCCCGATCCGGCGGTCAGGGAATCGCGCGAGCGGGTGCGCTCGGCGCTCGTCAACTCGGGCTTCAAGTTCCCGATGCGCCGGATCACCGCAAACCTGGCGCCCGCCAACCTGCGCAAGGCCGGCCCGAGCTTTGACCTGGCGATCGCTGCGGCGCTTCTGGCGGCCTCGGGCCAGCTTCCGCCCGAGCGGCTATCCGGGATCGCCCTCGCCGGCGAGCTGGCGCTCGACGGCTCGATCAGGCCC
>VAYK01000024.1:3621-11072 GCA_005884985.1 Actinomycetota bacterium
TGGCCGGCGAGCCGAGGGTCGTTCCACTGGTCATGCTCGAGCAGCTCGCGCTTCTGGGCACCGAAGGTGAGCCGCTCGCTCCCTCAGGTCCGATCTGGAGCGCGGACGGCGCCGACCCCGCGGCGCCGGACCTCGCCGATCTGCGCGGACAGCCATACCTCCGATACGCCCTCGAGGTGGCGGCCGCTGGAGGTCACAGCGTCCTGATCGTCGGTCCGCCTGGCGCCGGCAAGTCGCTGGCCGCGCGACGGCTGCCGTCGATCATGCCGCCGCTCAGCCGCTCCGAGGCGATGGAGGTTCTACGGATCGCCAGTGTCTGCGGCCGGTCCCCCGGCCCCGACACTCCAACGCGTCCCTTCAGGGCTCCGCACCACACGATCTCCACCGCCGGGCTGGTGGGCGGAGGCTCCCCGCCGCGGCCCGGGGAGGTGACGTTGTCCCACCGCGGGGTGCTGTTCCTGGACGAGCTCGGGGAGTTTTCCCGCGAGGCGCTCGAGGCGCTGCGACAGCCCCTCGAGGAGGGCCGGGTGACGATCGTTCGCGCGCGTCACGCAATCGAGCTCCCGTGCCGCTTCATGCTCGTCGCGGCCTCGAACCCATGCCCGTGTGGGCGTGGCGAGGAGTCGGGGGAGTGCGACTGCCAGCCGGCGTCGACGCGCCGTTACCGCGCCAAGCTGAGTGGGGCGCTCGCCGACCGGATCGACATCGCGATCTCGGTGGAGCGCCCCAGCGCCGAGGACATGGGCGCGGCGCCCACGTCCGACTCGGCGAGCGTTCGGGACCGGGTGATCGCGGCGCGCCAGCGCCAGGAGCGCAGGCTTGGAGCCGGACGCTGCAATGCGGATATGAACCTGGCGGAGCTGCGCAGCTCGTGCGGCATGGACGAGAAGGCGGCGGCGATGCTCGCGAACGGCCACGCCCGGCTCCGCCTCAGCGGAAGGGGGCACGACCGGGTGTTGAGGCTGTCACGCACGATCGCGGACCTCGAGGGGTGCGAGCGAGTGTCGAGCGACCATGTGGCCCGGGCGCTGACGCTGCGACGGCGAGGCCCCGATTGAGCGACGAGCGGGCCCGGACCTGGGCCCTCCGTCGAGGCGAGCCCGGCTATCCCCCCGCCCTCCTCGACCTCGGGACGGACGTGCCGGGCCGGCTCTTCGGCTGCGGCAACCGGACGCTGGTCGGCGGGCTCGAGCTGGGCCACACCGTGACCATCGTCGGGTCGCGGCGCCCGAGCTCGTACGGGCTGCGGGTCGCCGAGGACCTCGGCCGGCTGCTAGCGGCAGCCGGGCTGGTGGTGGTCAGCGGAATGGCTCGGGGGATCGACGCCGCGGCTCATCGCGGCGCACTCGCCGGAGCGGGGGTCACGCTGGCGGTGCTGGGAAGCGGGGCGGACGTCGTCTATCCCGCCAGCGAGCGCCGCCTGTATCGCGACATCCTCTCGAGCGGCGCGGTGATCTCCGAGGCTCCGCCGGGCCAACGCCCCGAGCCCGGGGCCTTTCCGAAGCGAAACAGGATCATGGCGGCCCTCGGGGCGATCACCGTCGTGGTCGAGGCCGCGCAGCCATCCGGCTCCCTGATCACCGCGCGCCAAGCGCTGAAGCTGCAGCGCGAGGTGGGGGCCGTCCCCGGCCCGGTCACCTCCAGGGTGTCGGAGGGAACCAACGACCTGATCGCCGACGGGGCGGCGCCGATCCGCGGCGCCCAGGACGTCCTCGACCGGCTCCTCGGCGTCGGGATCGAGGCGATTCGCCGCTGCGGGCCTCCACTGGAGCCGGAGCTGGCCGGCGTGGCCGAGGCGATCGAGCTGGGGAGCCGCACCTGCGACGCCGTGGCGGCCGCCTCGGGGATGGTCGCGGATGGCGTCGCGGTCGCCCTGGCCCGCCTCGAGCTGCTTGGCTACGTGCAGAGCGACCCGGCGGGTTGCTACTCCCGCACGACGCTGATCCCGCCGGAGAGCTGATTTGCCGGGCCGACTACGCTGCTGGCGTGTCCCCTGCGCGTCGCATCCCGGCCTGCCTATCGATCGCCGGCTCGGACTCCGGCGGCGGGGCGGGCATTCAGGCGGACCTGAAGGCGTTTGCGCGCTGCGGCGTGCACGGGATGACCGCGATCACGGCGCTCACCGCTCAGAACACGGTGGGCGTCGAGATGGTCACCCCGGTGCCGCCGGCAATGATCGTCGCCCAGGTACGCGCGGTCGCGGGCGACATCGGCGTCGACGGGGTCAAGGTCGGCATGCTCGGCGACGAGCCGACGATCGGCGCGGTGGTCGAGGGGCTCAGTCTGGTCGGTGACGTGCCGATCGTGGTGGACCCCGTGATGGTGTCGCAGAGCGGCGCGGTGCTGCTCGACCCGAACGCCAAGGCAGCGCTGATCGAGCGCGTCTTGCCTCTCGCCACCGTGGTCACGCCCAACCTGCCCGAGGCCCGCGAGCTCGCGGGCCTGGGAACGGGCGCTCGCCCCGAGGAGCTCGCGGAGGCGATCGGCGCACTTGGACCCGAGGCGGTGATCGTCACTGGCGGGCACTCGGAGGAGGGCGCCGACGTGCTCTTCGACGGCTCCGGAGCGCTGCGCATCGAAGGCCCTCGGTACGGCGAGGGGGCGTCGCACGGGTCGGGATGCACGCATTCGTCGGCCCTTGCGGCCTTCCTCGCCCGCGGCACCGAGCTTCCCGACGCGGCCCGGTGGGCCCGGGAGATCGCCGCCGAGGCGGTCGGCAACGGCCTGCGCGAGCTGGGCGCCGGGACGGGCCCCGTAGACGTCTTCGCGCTCGCGAGGGGGGTCCCGCCTCGCGGTCGCGGCCCGGCCTGAGAGCGGCAACGGTCCAGTGGCGCGACGGGGCACTGGCATAATCCTGGGCGTGAAGTTGGTGCGCATGAAGCCCGGGCAAGGCGACGTGCTGCTGGCCGAGGGCGATCCCGCGGTCGCTGAGGACGAAGAGCGTACGGCGCGCGCCACGAGGCGACCATGGTGCGCGACTTCTCCGAGATCCCGAAGGACACCGAGCGGGTCGTGTTCTTCCCGCCGGCCGCCGGCGGTTGACGCTCTTATTCGCCACCTCGCTGATCGTGCTCGGCACGCTGACGTTCGTCGGCTTCGGGCCGGCGCTCGCAGAGCGATGGCGGCGGCGCCAATTGCGCCGAGCGGCGGACCCGCCGCCCTCGGCGTATGACCCCGGTCGCGAGCGTCGCGCCGAGGTGCGGGCGCGTGAGCTCTTGCGCTCGGTCGTCTCGGCTCAGGAGTATTCGATGTACGCCGAGCTCGGCTTCATCGCGGTAAACGGTGGGAACGGCGAGCGCGGTTACGCGTATCTGCTCTATCCGCACCGTCCGATCGTCGCCTACGACACACACAGCGGCGACCTCCTGAACGAGTATTGCGTCGCCTTTCCGGATCGCTCCGAGCCCTCGCCCAGGCAGCGGCTCCCCGACGCAGACGACGTTCTCGCCAAGTGGATGTCGCTGCGGGCCGGGGAGCGCGAGTTGATCTCGGTGGCGAACATGCACGTGCCCGGGCGCCAGGTCGACCCCGGCCAGGTGCGGCGCGATTTGATCCGGTTGCGCGAGTGGCGGGCGCGGCGCGTCGACGCTGTGGCATGACCCTCCCGCGCCCCCGCTCGAGCGCGGGCTTCGACGGTCCCGGCCGAGCCGCCGCCCGCGCCTACATGAAGGGGATCGGGTTCGGCGACGACGACCTGAGCCGGCCGACGGTCGGGATCGCGAACACGTGGATCGAGGCGATGCCCTGCAACTTCCACCTGCGCGAGCTGGCCGCGGCGGTGAAGGAGGGCGTGCGCGAGGCGGGGGCCACGCCAATGGAGTTCAACTCGATCGCGATCTCGGATGGGATCACGATGGGCACCGAGGGGATGAAGACATCGCTGGTCAGCCGCGAGGTGATCGCCGACTCGATCGAACTCACCGTCCGCGGGTATCAGTTCGACGCGGTCGTCGCCCTCTCCGGCTGCGACAAGACGATCCCCGGCGCGGTGATGGCGCTGACCCGGCTCGACGTCCCCGCGGTGATGCTCTACGGAGGCTCGATCGCCCCCGGCAGGTGGCGCGGCGGCGACGTCACGATCCAGGACGTGTTCGAGGCGATCGGCGCCCACGCGGCCGGCGATCTCACCGACGACGACCTGACCGAGCTCGAGGGGTGCGCCAGCCCCGGCGCCGGGGCCTGTGGGGGCCAGTTCACGGCCAACACGATGGCCTGCGCGTTCGAGACGATGGGCATCTCGCCGATGGGCTCGGCGATGGTGCCGGCGATGAACGGCGAGAAACACGAAACGGCCCGCGAGGCTGGACGCCTCGCGGTCCGTGCGCTGGCGGACGACCTCCGCCCGAGCAGGATGATCACGCGCTCCTCGCTCGAGAACGCGATCGCCTGCGTCTGCGCCTCGGGCGGCTCCACCAACGGCGTCCTGCACCTGCTCGCGGTGGCGCGTGAGGCGGGGATCGAGCTCGACATCGACGACTTCGAGCGGGTCTCGCGCCGCACCCCGCTGCTCGCCGACCTGAAGCCGGGGGGGCGCTTCGTCGCCACCGACCTCTACAAGGCGGGCGGCGTCGGCGTGATCGCCAAGCGGCTGGCCGAGGCGGGCGTGCTCCACGGCGACGCGATGACCGTCACCGGGCGCACCGTCGGCGAGGAGGCCGAGGCCACCGAGGAGACGCCAGGTCAGGTCGTGGTCCGGCCGGTCGCCGAGCCCCTGAAGCCCGAGGGCGGCTTCGCGATCCTGCGCGGCAACCTGGCGCCCGACGGGTGCGTGGTCAAGCTCGCCGGCACCGAGCGCCTCACCCAGACGGGCCCGGCGCGGGTGTTCGAGTCCGAGGAGGACGCCTTCGCGGCGGTCGCCGAGCAGGCGATCAAGCCCGGCGCCGTGGTCGTGATCCGCAACGAGGGCCCGGCCGGCGGCCCGGGCATGCGCGAGATGCTACACGTGACGGCGGCGCTCGTCGGCGAAGGGCTGGGGGATCAGGTCGCGCTGCTCACCGACGGCCGCTTCTCCGGCGCCACTCACGGACTGATGGCGGGCCACGTCGCCCCGGAGGCGGTCCGCGGTGGCCCGATCGCAGCGATCCGCGACGGCGACGAGATCAGCTTCGACGTCGAGGCTCGGCGGCTCGACGTCGCTCTAGGGAACGACGAGATCGCCGAGCGCGTCGCCGAGTACCGGCCACCGGAGCCGCACTACAAGAGCGGTGTGATGGCCAAGTACGCCCGCAGCGTCAGTTCGGCTTCAGAGGGAGCCGTTACGAGTTAGCAGGCTCACTCGGCCAGGAATGTCTCGAGAACGCGATTGAACCTTGTTGGTCGCTCGAGCTGCGGCAAGTGGCCGGTGTCGTCGAAGATCACGGTCCGCGAGTTATGCAGGCGCCGCCCGAAGCCGACCGAGTCGTGCGGGGGCACGACGCGGTCGTTTCGGCCCCAGACGATCAGCGTCGGCACCTCGACCTCGGTGAGCTGATCGAGGATGTCGTAGCCGACCAAGCCCTGGACGGCGGGCAGAAAGCCGGGTCTGCCGGCGCCGTTGTGGAACTGTTCGAGCAGCAGCTCGCGGCGCAACAGCTCAGGGTGCTGGAACAGCCCCTTGAAGGTCGCCCAGCGGACGCGTGGTCGCCGCATGCCGCGCTCCTGGAGCTTCAGCAGGAGTGGCGCCGCGGCCGTCGCCATTCGCGCCACCGTCTCGGCGGGCTGGCGCCTCAACCGCGCCGAGGAAACCCCGGCGGCGGACACCAGCACCAGCTTCTCGAACCGGTCGGGCTTGGCCGATGCGGCCTCGGCCGAGATGAAGCCGCCCATCGAGTTTCCAACCAGAGCGCAGTCGCCGACCCCGAGCGCCGCACAGAAGCGGTGCAGCAGGCGCGCGTAGCTCTCGATCGAGATTCGCCACCTGGGCATCGGGCTGTGCCCGAAGCCCGGGAGGTCGAGCGCGATCACCCGGCGGGCGTTCGAGAAATGGGGGATGTTCTCGAGCCAGTTCTGCCACGAGCCCGAGAGGCCGTGCACGAACAACACCGTGAGCCTGGTGTCCTTGGTGGACCGCCCCATTTCCACGTAGTTCACCGACGTCGCCTGATCGTCGTCGGGCTGCGGCCCCCCATCCGGGGGCGGCTCGCCCGGCATCGGCACCTCAGCCCAGTGCAGGTGCGCGCGCCAGTCGATCTTGAGCCACTCCGGGTCCGGGTTGCCGTAGGGATCCGGGCCCTCGGCTGGCGTCGGGTCCGGAAGCGGGCTGGTTGGAGGCGCGAAGGGAAAGTACTCCTCCCAGAGCTGCCCGACCAGCGTCGTGCTCGGCGCATCCTGGCCCGGCGTGCCCACGCGTAGCCCATCCGCTCGAGGACCGGGATCTCGTGGATCTGTGGTGGATGCAGGTGATCCCAGAGGATGCCGCGGGGGCGGTCGTACATCCGCTCGACGTCGATCACGGCGCGAGGGGTCGCGATCAGGTCCACCGGTAGGTCGTGATCGGTGACCATCAGGTGCTCGCGAAGGATCTGGATCGGGTGCACGGTCGTGGCGACGAAGGTGTGGTCGTCGATCTTCCCGGCGTCGATCAGCATCCCGTACTCGAGGTCCGAGAAACCCCCGCCCTTGCCGATCCGCGCCCCGCTCAGGTTGACGGCGACTGAGCCGCAGATTACGAAGTCGATCTCCGGCACCTCCTCGAGCGCGACCACGCGACCGTGACGCAGCGCCCCTTTGATTGTCGCCGCCTCGCGCACCTGCGCCTTGCTGAGTCGCCTTGGATCCAGGAGGCGGAACGGGTGCTTGTCCCGCAGCCGGGGCACGGCCATCACCAGCTGCTTGCCGTCCTCGAGCGCCAGGCGGCGGGCGTGGGTTTGGGGGGAGTCGGGGTTCGCCTTGATCACCTGCGCGCGCTTCCAAAGCCGGTGTGCGGACAGCTTCTGGGCCGCCAGCTTGGCGCCGGCGAAGTTCGGGATCCGTCCCTCGGCCCCGGGAAACCGCGATACCCCCTCGCGGTCCATCGCCCGCCATACGGCGCGTCTCACCTGGTCCTTGGAGCGCATCGACCGAAACATATTCGCCGCCCGGGGCACGCGCTGTCGGGGTGAGAGAATGACGCGCCATGGCCAAGGAGCACCGCACACCCCTGGGCGCCCCGTTCCCTCCTTTGGCGGAGGAGCCGGAGCAACGGCCCGAGGCACCCGCGTTGCCAGCCCGGCTTCCCGAGCGCGACGCGACGCAGGCAATGCGAGAGCTGCTGCCGGCCATCGAGCCGGAGCGGCGTCTCAACGACTGGGGCCGCTCGGAGCGGATCGAGGGCATCTTCGATCGCACCCTGCTCGAGTTCTTCTACCGCTACTGGTTCAGGGTGGAGGTCGAGGGGATCGAGAACGTCCCCGCGGATCGCGGGGGGCTGCTCGTCTCCAACCACGCTGGGGCCCTGCCGCCGGATGCGGCGATGATCGCCAAGGCGATCCGCG
>VAYK01000024.1:11118-18299 GCA_005884985.1 Actinomycetota bacterium
CCCGCGAACGTGCACCGGCTGCTCTTCGACGAGCGCCAGCTCGTGCTCGTCTTCCCGGAGGGGCGCAAGGGCACCGAAAAGCTGTATCGCGATCGCTACAGGCTGCGGCGCTTCGGCCGCGGCGGCTTCGTCGAGGCGGCGATGCGAGCGGAGGCCCAGCTGATTCCGACCTGCGTGGTCGGCGCGGAGGAGGCGATGCCCGCCTTCGGCCAGGTGAACGTCCTGCGGCGGCTCACGGGGCTGATCTACTTCCCGATTACCCCGACCTTCCCCTGGCTGGGCCCACTCGGGATGCTCGGCTACCTGCCGGCCAAGTTCAGGATCCGGTTCCTGGAGCCGATCGACACCGTCGAGCTGGGTGGGGAGGAGGCGGTCGAGGACAAGGCACTGGTGCAGACCCTCGCGCAGGAGATCCGCGCCCAGATTCAGGAGAGCCTGCACGAGATGCTCGCGAAGCGCAAGTCGGTGTGGCTCGGTTGAACGCCACCACGGAGCTGAGCGGGACGCTCGCCGAGCTGGCGGCGCCGAGGGACACGGAGACCCGCCGCGTCCTCGTCACCGGGCTCTCCACGTACTGGGGTGGCCGCCTCGCCCAGGCCCTGGAGAGCTAAGGTCTCCAACCAGCACTCGTTGCTACAGCGCATCGTGCGAGCGGCAGAGATCGACACGGTGATCGACACCCGCCTGGTCGTCAACTCGCTCATGGCCCCGCTTCGGATAGCTCACGAGAACAATGTGATCGGGACGATGAACATCCTCGCGGCCTGTACGGGCCCGGATTCGCCGGTGCGCAAGTTCATCTTCAAGAGCTCGACCCACTACTACGGGTCCGAGCAGGACGACCCGGCGTTCTTCACCGAGGACATGCGCCGCCCGCACCCGCCGCACTCGGCCCTCGAGCGCGACATCCTCGAGGCCGAGCAGACGGTGGGCGAGTTCGCCGAGCGAAACCAAGGCGTCACGGTGACCGTGATGCGCTGCGCCAACGTGCTCGGGCCCGATGTAAACACCGCGTTCACGCGCATGTTCCGCCTGCCGCTGGTGCCCATGGTGCTCGGCTTCGACCCCCGTCTGCAGTTCGTGCACGAGGACGACGTCGTGCACGCCCTCGAGCACGCCGCATTCCACGTCACGCCAGGCGTCTACAACGTCGCCGCCGACGGGGTGTTGGCGCTCTCCGAGATCATCGGCCTGCTCGGAAAGCGGCCGTTGCCGGCCCTTCCGCCGTGGGGTACGGGCCTGGTCGCGGGCCCGCTGCGGCGGCTCGGCCTCCGTATCCCCGATGAGGTCGTCAACCAGCTTCGCTTCGGCCGCGGAGTCGACAGCCGGCTGCTCAAGGCCACCGGATTCCGCTACGGCTATACGACCCGCGAGACCGTGCTCAAGCTGGGCGAGCACCTGCGGCTAGCTCCGGTGATGAGGGGCGTCGAGCAGACGTACACCTACGAGCGCGAGGTCGAGGAGTTCCTGCGCTGGAGCCCCTACGTGCGGCGCGAGCATCCCGGGGAGCGCGGCGGCGTCGCCGCGGATCGCGAGCCGCTGGGAATCTGACCAGGGCCGTTTGCGCAGCGGGCGCCGCCGGCGGCGCAAGTGGAGTTGCGCGGCTTGCCTGGACTTTTTCACCACGTGGGACGCAGAGTCCAGATAGCCCTCGCCGCTGGCCTCGGTGCGCTGCTTTTGCTGGCGGTGGGTGCCTACGCCCTCGACCGGGCGAACTCGGACAAGATCGCCAACGGGGTCAGGGTCGGCGATGTGGACGTCGGCGGGCTCTCGACCGACCAGGCTCGCAAGCGGCTCCACGCCCACCTGGCGAAGCCGCTGGAGAAACCCGTCACGGTGACCTTCGAGGGCACCAAGTACACGCTCAGCCCCGACCGCCTCGAGCTGCACGCCGACGTCGACGGCATGGTCGACGCCGCGGTCGCCGCGAGCCGCTCGGGTGGCCTTCCATCGCGGGTTTGGCGCTACGCGACCGGGGGCTCGGTCGATCGTGAGATCGCCCCCCATATCACCTACTCTGCGCAAGCCCTGGACGGCTTCCTCAGCGACGTCGCCAAGCAGATCAATCGCCCAGCGCGCGACGCGACGGTCAGCCCGACGCCCGCCTCGCTTAACCCCGTGCCCGCCCGGGACGGGGTCACCGTTCGCGCCGACGACCTGCGCTCCCGTCTGCGGTCGGCGATCGAGAGCCCGGGCCACCGCACGGTCTCGGCCCGGGTGGACCGGGTCAAGCCGCAGGTGACAACCGACCAGCTGGCCCAGAAGTACCCGACCTTCATCACCATCGATCGCGCCGCCTTCCAGCTCCGCCTCTGGAAGAGCCTGAAGCTGGCCAAGACCTACACGATCGCGGTCGGCCAGGCCGGCCTGGAGACGCCAGCCGGCGAGTACACGATCAACGACAAGCAGGTCGACCCCGCCTGGCACGTCCCCGATTCCGCCTGGGCCGGAGGCCTCGCCGGCAAAGTCATCCCGCCGGGCCCGGCGGATCCGCTGAAGGCCCGCTGGATGGGCTTCTACAACGGCGCCGGCATCCACGGCACCGACGACCTGGCGTCGCTCGGCACCGCCGCCTCTCATGGCTGCGTGCGGATGTCGATCCCGGACGTGGAGGAGCTCTACCCCCAAGTCCAGGTCGGCACCCCCATCTACATCGGCGACTGAGGCGGCTGCAACCGTCGCACATCCCGCTGGGCCGAATTTGCCGCCCATAGGCTGTGAAATCCGGCCCACCTCGGCCGGCCCGATCCGCCGGGCGGAATTTGCCGCTCATAGCCGGCAACATTCGGCCCACCGCCCCGCGGTCGATGTGCTGCGGGCGAAGGCTTGAATCAGCGAGTGGCGAACTTCTCCCGCATGGCCGACGACGTCGCACCGGAGCCGCGGGTCAGTCCCGCCTGGGAGGCAGCGCTGCATCGCTTCGAGCGCGAGCTCAAGACGCGCGGCTCGTCGCCGCACACGTTGCGGGCCTACGGCGGTGATCTCGCCGAGCTGGCGGCGTGGGCGACCCGGCGGGGCATGGCGCCCGGCGAGCTCGCATACCGCGACCTGCGAGCCTACGCGGCGGCGCTGTCGGAGCGCGGCTTGGCGCGCTCCAGCGTGGCGCGTAAGCTCGCCGCCGTTCGCAGCCTCCACGACAACCTGGTGCGCACGGGCGGCGCGGCGCAGAATCCTGCCGAGCTCCTGCCGAGCCCCAAGGGTCGCTCGCGCCTGCCCCGCGTGCTCGGACCGGACCAGATCGCGTCGCTCCTGGATCGAATTCCCGCCTCGGGGCCGCTGGAGGTGCGCGACCGAGCCCTGTTCGAGCTCGCTTACGCCTGCGGGCTGCGCGCCGAGGAGATCGTCAAGCTCGACCTCGACGCTCCCGACTTCGATTCCGAGGCCCTGCGCGTGAGCGGCAAGGGCACGAAGACGCGCATCGTCCCGATCGGCGAGCCCGCTCAGCGTTCGCTCGAGCGCTACCTGGAGGCGGCGCGGCCCGCGCTGGTCGCCAATCGCGCCGAGCGCGCCCTGTTCCTGTCGCGACGGGGGCGCAGGCTGTCGCCCTCCGACGTGCGTCGCCGGCTGGAGCGCTGGGTGCGCGAGGCGGCGGTCGCCGGCCACGTGTCTCCGCACACGCTGAGGCACTCGTTCGCCACCCACCTGCTCGAGGGCGGTGCGGACCTGCGCTCGATCCAGGAGCTCCTGGGCCACTCGAGCGTGTCGACCACCCAGGTGTACACGCGCGTCGAGCCGCAGCGGCTGCGTAGGGAATACGCACGCTCTCACCCGCGCGCCTGAGCGCCGACGGATAACTTTCCCGATTCGGGGGGCAGAAATGGAAACCAACGTCAAAGCCGTCGAGCTCAGGGAGTTGTGGCGGCGCTACAAGGAACAGGATGACGAGCGGGCGCGGGAGCGGCTCGTAGTCGCCTATTCGCCCATGGTTAAGTTCATAGCCGGGCGGATGGCGTCGGGGCTCCCTTCGCACGTCGAGGAGGGCGACCTGATCTCCTACGGGCTGCTTGGATTGATCGGAGCGATCGAGCGCTTCGACCTCGATCGAGAGATCAAGTTCGAGACCTTCGCGGCGGCTCGGGTCAAGGGGGCGATCATCGACGAGCTGCGCTCGCTCGACTGGGTGCCTCGCTCGGTGCGCGCGCGGGCGCGTGACCTCGAGAAGGCTAACGCCGCGCTCGAGGCCGAGCTGCAGCGCGCGCCGACCGATGAGGAGATGGCGGCCAAGCTGGGGACGACCGTCGACGAGTTCCAGGAGACCCTGCTCGAGATCGCCAACTCCTCCGTGCTGGCGCTCGATGACCTGTGGACGTTCGCCGACCCCGAGGGCGGCGGGGGCCAGATCTCCGTTCTCGACACGCTCCAGGACCCCAGCGCCATCGACCCGCAGGCCGAGGCCCAGTCGTCCGAGCTCAAGGATCGGCTCGCGGACGCGATCGAGTCGTTGCCCGAGCGCGAGCGACTCGTGATTGCCCTGTACTACTACGAGAACCTCACCCTGCGCGAGATCGGCGAGGTGCTGGGCGTTACGGAGTCGCGGGTGTCGCAGCTCCACACGAAGTCCGTGCTGGCGCTTCGCTCGCGGTTTGCGGGACGATCTGACGAGATCTGACGCATGAGGTCGCATATATTGCGTCGGGATGGCTCATAAGCCAGCCGACCGGATCCGCAATGTCGCCCTGATCGGCCACCGGGGGAGCGGGAAGACCAGCCTCACCGAGGCGCTGCTGTTCGAGGCCGGGGTCATCAACCGGCTGGGCCGGGTGGACGAGGGCACTACCGTCGCCGACTTCGAGCCCGACGAGCAGGAGCGGGAGATGTCGATCGGGGCCAGCGTGGTCTCGTTCGAGTACGGCGATCGCAAGATCAACCTGATCGATACGCCCGGGGACCCCAGCTTCGTCGCCGACACGCTCGGCGGCCTGCGGGTTGTCGACGCCGCAGTGGTGGTGATCAACGCCGTGATGGGCGTCGAGGTCCACACCGAGCGCCTTTGGAATCGCGCCGACACAGAAGGCCTGGCGCGCCTCGTGTTCGTCAACATGCTCGACCGCGAGCGCGCCGACTTCTTCCGCGCGCTCGACTCGCTCAAGGAGGCTTTCGGCGCCCACGTGGTCGCCACCGAGATCCCGATTGGCTCCGAGCACGAGGTACGCGGGGTGATCGGCCTGATCGACATGAAGGCGTTCGAGTACGGGGGGGCGGAGCGTGGCAATGTCGCCGAGGCCGAGATCCCGGAAGACTTGCGGGCCCAGGCCGAGGAGTACCGCGAGAAGCTCATGGACGAGGTCGCCGAGAACTCCGACGAGCTCATGGAGCGCTATCTGGACGGCGAGGAGATCTCCCACGAGGAGATCGTCACGGCGCTCAAGAAGGGCGTCACCGAGGGTCACCTGTTCCCGGTCACCTGCGGGGTGGCGACCAAGAACCTCGGCACCAACCGCCTGCTGGAGGCGCTGGTCGAGGATGTCCCGTCGCCCGCGATGCGGGGCGCGATCAAGGCCCTCGACGCCGATGGGGATGAGATCGAGATCGAGCCGGACGGCGACGGCGAGCCGGTCGCCTACGTGTTCAAGACCACCGCCGATCCCTACACCGGGCGCATCAACCTGCTTCGCGTCTACTCCGGTGTCCTGCGCTCGGACTCGCAGGCGTTCAACGTCACTCGCAGGGCGAAGGAACGGATCGGTCAGCTTGCCTCGCCGTGCGGCAAGGAGACCTCCACGGTGGACGAGCTCGGCGCCGGAGACATCGGCGCGGTCGCCAAGCTCCGCGAGACGCGCGCCGGGGACGTCTTGGCCGCCAAGGACGCCGGTATCTCGTTTGCGCCGCTCGACCTCCCCGCGCCGGTGATGGCCTTCGCGTTCCAGCCCAAGTCGAAGGGCGACGAGGACAAGGCGGCGGCGGCCGTCCGCCGGCTCACCGAGGAGGACCCGACACTCGACGTCCACCGCGACCCGCAGACCGGCGAGCAGATCATTGCCGGGCTCACCCAGATCCACGTCGAGGTGGTCGTCGATCGGATGAAGCGGCGCTATGGGGCCGAGATCGAGCTCAAGCCGCCGCAGGTGCCCTATTTGGAGACGATCCGCAAGTCCGCCAAGGCCCACGGCCGCTACAAGAAGCAGACCGGTGGGCGAGGACAGTTCGGCGACTGCCACATCGAGATCGAGCCGGCCGAGGTCGGGATCGGATTCGAGTTCGTCAACGCGATCAAGGGCGGCGTGATCCCCTCGGGCTTCATCCCCGCGGTCGAGAAGGGGATCGCCGAGGCGATGGAGCGCGGGGTGCTGGCGGGCTACCCGATGAAGGACGTGCGGGTGCGCTTGTACGACGGCCAGCACCACTCCGTGGACTCCTCTGAGATGGCCTTCAAGATCGCGGGCTCGATGGCCTTCAAGCAGGCGGCCGCCGACGCGGAGCCGTACCTGCTCGAGCCGATCGTGAAGATGACGATCGGCGTGCCGGAGGACACGGTCGGGGACGTGGTCGGCGACCTCAACTCCCGACGCGGCCGCCCGCTCGGCATGGAGCCTAAGGGGTCTGTAACCGAGATTCAGGCCGAGGTGCCGATGGCGGAGGTGCTCGACTATGCGCCCGACCTTCGCGCGATCACCGGTGGTCGCGGCGACTACACGATGGAGTTCCAGCGCTACGAGGAGGTTCCGGCGCACATCGCCCAGAAGGTGATCGCCGAGGCGCAGGCCAAGGACGAGGAGCAGGTCAAGGCTTGACCGGACACCTCCGGGGTGGCAAGCCGCCGGCTGGTGGCAATGCGCCGCCCGACTTCCTCGATTCGCGTTGCTACGTTGGAGAGCGTGCCGGAGCTCTCTGACCCGTACCCGACCTGCGCCGTCTGCGGGCGCACGATCCTCAAGGGCGAGCTGGTGCACGAGTACGTGAATCCCCAGGGCCAGCGCCTTGGCGTCTGCGTCCTGTGCCGCTCGCGCGCCGAGGCGTCCGGCTGGATCCCCGCCGACCAGGCACGGACTGCCGCGCACGCTCCGCCGAGCCGGGCGCGGCCTGGGGACGCGCTGCGCAAGCGCCTCGAGCGTGCGGCCTCGCGGGCGCGCTCGAGCGCCCGGGGTCTCCGGGGCGACGCGGCGACGATGGAAGCGGCCCCCCGAGATCCCGAGAAGGGGGAGACGTCCGCCAAGCGGCAGAGCGCCGAGCCGGCGCCACGG
>VAYK01000024.1:18454-21249 GCA_005884985.1 Actinomycetota bacterium
CCTGATCCGCTCGCTTGGGGAGCCGCGGGCCGCGGTGCGCCCCGATGCGGGCCGGCAGCTGGCGCTCGTCACCGTCGCCTGGGAGCTTTCTTGGTACCAGTGGGAGGTGAGCGGCGATGGCGACGGCGAGCCGGTGCGCGAGGTCGCCAAGGGCGACGAGGTCTCCGAGCTCGCCGAGGACGCGCGTGCCTGGAACGCGGCCGTCGCCGAGGACGGCAAGCTCCGGCTGAAGTCGGCGTCAACGCGTCGCAAGCCGTCCGCCAAGGAAGCTTGAGCAAGCGACTGGTGGTCAACGTCGACGGGGGCGCGCGCGGCAACCCCGGCCCGGCGGCGATCGCCGCGGTCGTCACCACGCCGGAGGGAGCGATTCTCGAGCAGCGCTCTGAGACGATCGGCCCGGTGACCAACAACGTCGCCGAGTACAGGGCGCTGCTGCTCGGGATCGAACGAGCCCGAGCGCTGGGAGCCGGCGAGGTCGAGATGGTGTGCGACTCGGAGCTGATCGTTCGTCAGGTGCGCGGCGAATACCGCGTTAAAGACGCGGCCCTGCGTGACCTGCACGCTCGGGTCCGCGAAGCGCTCGAGGGCTTCGAGCGCTGGTCAGTCCGCCACGTGCCTCGCGAGGAGAACGCGCGGGCCGATCGCCTCGTCAACGATGCGCTCGACGCGGGCGCTCCCTAGGTTCTCAGCCGGTCGCAGTCTTGGTATTAGGTTGACCGCGACCGAATCCGTAGCTGGTGTCGCGACCAGGCAGCCCAGGTCGTCGGTCGCCGCGTCCAGCTTGGCGACGATCGTCGCCGCAGCGGCGTGACTTCTAACCTCCTCACCTCCCTGCGGTTTGGCTGGGCTACGCTGGCGCCAGATGGGTACCCGTAGGGGCGAAAGGCAACCCGACGACAGGAGACAGCGATGGCCGTTCGCACCGCAATCGCCAAGTGGGAGGGAGCCCTCAAAGACGGACACGGGACGATGTCCATCGGCAGCGGGGCGTTCGAGGGCCAGTATTCATTCAGCTCCCGCTTCGAGGAGGGCACCGGGACGAACCCCGAGGAGCTGATCGGCGCCGCTCACGCGGGATGCTTCTCGATGGCGCTCGCCAACATCCTCGCCGAGGCGGGCCACCCGCCCCGGCGAATCGAGACCGGCGCCCGCGTGCACCTGGAGCAGGCCGACGGCGGCCCCGCGATCACCCGAATCGAGCTCTCGACCGAGGGGGAAGTGGGCGGAATCGACGCGGACGAATTCCAGCGCCACGCCGAGTCCGCAAAGTCTGGCTGCCCGGTCTCGAAGGCGCTCGCTGGGGTGCAGATCTCGCTGGAGGCGTACCTCCTGGCGGATACCAGCGAGCCCACGGGCAGCGGTTAGCGCCCCCCCGCCGCGGCTGTAGCTCAGTTGGCTAGAGCGTCTGCTTGCCATGCGTGAGCGGGAGGGCGGCGGAGGCCGCCTTTTCGGCTTCGTAGAGCGGTTTCGGTCGGGTCACTCGAACCGCCGACCCAATCGGATACGGGGGCGATTTGAGGCGATTCGGGCACTGAGGGCAGGGAGAGGGGTGCGCGTCCCTCCTGTTCGAGCGCGGCGCGAATGCGGTCCAGGTCCAGCGCTGGCCACCATCAGGGCGAAGACCCGCTCGTCGGGCAGGCTGAGGAGGCCGGCGCGGCGTGGGCCGGGTTCCACACCTTCCGCCACACCTGCGCGTCCCTCCTGTTCGGGTGCTGTTCTCACTTCGTTCTCAATCGAGGCGAGAGTCTGCTCCCAGGGCTGGCTCATTCCGCTTGCCTATGCCATGGGCCGGGGAGGATTCGAACCTCCGACCAACGGATTATGAGCGCTGCTCTGGCTTGCGCCTGAGTCCAGTCGCATCGGCTTTTCCGCGCTAGATCGTGGTTTCAGCCGAGCGGGCGTCCGGTGGAGTCCGGCCGGTTGCGGTCCCGCGTCTTAGCGTTCTGAGAAGATGAACGAGTTGAGCGAGGCCGTCGGTGCTTCCACCAAGCAGCAGGGGTCCGCGTGGAAGGTGGAGATCAGTATCCACCAAGGGTTACTTGTCAGCGGGCTTGGCCCGGGTGACGATCGGCTCGTGAACGGGCCGGCACCCCCGAGTTGGTGAAGAGGCGCGGTGCCCTGCTGGTCCGCGACAACGCTCGAATCGGCGGCGATCGGAGCCTGCTCAGGCGCCGTGAACTGTGGATCCTAGCCGTAGTCACCGCGACCGGCGCGAGCATCCGCTTCGCCACGCTCGGCGTTCAAAGCTTCGATCACGACGAGACGGCAACTGTTCGGGTGCTGGCACCGAGCCTCGCCCAGACGTTCCACCTCGTCGCTCACATAGAGCGAAGCCCCCCTCTCTTCTACGCGCTCGCCTGGATTTGGGCGAAGCTCTTTGGGACCGGCCAGCTCGATCTGCGGTCCCTCTCAGCGCTGATCGGGACGGTGACGATCCCGATCGCCTTCTACGCTGCCAGGGAGCTCGGCGGCTCTCGGCGAGGAGCGCTGTTCGCCGCCGCTTTCGCGGCGCTCAACCCGTACCTCATCTGGTACTCGCAGGAGTTTCGCTCCTACGGGCTCATGGCCATGTTCGCCACCCTCGCTCTGGCGTTCTTCGGCCGCTCGCTGCGCGACCCCTCGTGGCGTTCGTTGGGCGGTTGGGCGGTGGCCTCGGCACTCGCCGTGTGCTCGCACTACTTCGCTGCCTTCTTGATCGCCGCTGAGGCGCTGTGGCTCTTGGCCCAGCGAGAGCCCCGCCGTCGGGCCCTCGTAGCGACGGCTGGCGTCGCGGTGGTTGGCCTTGCGCTCCTGCC
>VAYK01000024.1:21259-26378 GCA_005884985.1 Actinomycetota bacterium
CGAGTGGGCACCTCGCTGCTCGACTTCGTGGCCAGCGATGAGCCCGATCCACCGGGAGGACCGCGACCGGATGCGGTCCTGATCGTCGCAGGGATCGGCGGCGTGCTCCTCCTGGCCGGCACAGTCGCCGTCGCCGTCCAGCGGGGGCTACCGGATGAGCGCCGAGGTATGGCGGCCGCGGGAGCGATCGGCGCGGCGGCCATACTCCTACCGCTCCTTTTGGCCCTCCTGGGTACGGACCTCTACAAACCCCACAACCTGATCGGGGCGTTGCCGCCCCTGCTCTTGGTGGCGGCAATCGGGTTCGGGGTCGAGAGGGGTGGGCGGCTCGGCCTCGCCGGCGCGATCGCGACTTGCGCGCTCTTCGCCGGCATCGTGGCGATCGTCAACGCTAACCCGCGAATGCAGCGCCCCGATTGGCGCGGCGCGGCCAGCGCGATCGGCCCCGGCCGAACCTCACGGATCATCGTTGGCCCGTACGTCGCGGGAAAGCCGTTGACTTACTACCTCGGCGGGCCGCAGTTCACCGCCGGCGATCGGGGATGCGTGAGAGCCCATCAGCTCTACGTGCTCTCACCAAACAGGCACATCAACGCACCGGGTCACGGGTTCCGCCTGGAGTGGACGAGGCGATTGCCGCCGACGCTCACGCTCCGCCGCTACGTTGCGCAGGAACGGAGCGACGATCTCTGTGATCCAGCGCCCGGCTAAGTGACCGCGGGCTAGGACCATCGCACAACCATAAACGCGACCGGTGTCGCCCGCCACCGCGACGAAGGTGGCCGCCGAGATCAGGCTCACCCCGGGGACGCTCATCATCCTCGCCGCGGTCGAGTCCCGTCTGCGAGGAAATCACGAGCGCTTCGTGCTGGCGAGCGCCAAGCACGGCTGACCTTCGAGCGACGGCAGGCGGCGCGCCGTTCCTCATGGAGCGGCCGTCGCCGCTGGGGTGTGACTCTCGAGCTGCACCGTGATCACCGACGACAACGGTCTGCCGGCCGGCCCCAAGCCCCCGATCAGGTACGCCCTTGCCCCGGATGTCGCTGCCGCCGCGTTGGTGACCGCCAGCGGGAGGCGCCCCGCCCGGCTCACTGTGCGGCCGGCGGGGTCGAAGGCAAGGATCCGGCTCGTCGCCGTCCCACCCGTTCGGCCACCCAGCACGTATATCCGGCCTCCCAGCGCGACCGCCGAGGCGTGGGAGGTGGGCTTCGGGAGCCTGCCGACCACGCGGGCCCCTTGGCCTCTGGTGTCGATCGCCTGAACGGTGTCGGAGTCCCGGCCATCCGCGAGCTCGCCGCCGAACGCGTAGACCGTCCCTCCGAGCGCTGCGACCGCGGCGTAGCGAACCGGGGTCGGTAGCTGGGCGACCGTGGCGAACCGCCGACCGTCGCTCGTCTCCAGCACCGATCCGACCGGGCTCTGGCCATCGTACCCGCCGAGTATGTACGTCCTTGCGCCCACGCTCACCGCCGAGAGGTCCGACCGGGGCTCCGGCAGGTGACCGACGACGCGGCCGGTCCCTCCCGGGGGGAGCGACTCGACGGCGTCGGTCGTCGTCGTCGAGCCGCCGCCGAAGACGAGGACGCGCCTTGCGATGGGTGCCGCGGCGGCATCGTGAAGCGGCTCAGCGAGCGCGCCGACGGGAGACAACGAGAGGGTCCGCGGGTCGAGGCGAAAGATCCCGCTGGCCGAAGCAGCGCTCGCATCGAGGCCACCGATAACGAGGCGCAGCCAGGTGGGCCACTGGCGTCCGGACCTCTGCAACTGGGCCCGCTGGGGGCTTGGCGGGCGGTCCACCCGAGCCATCTCCCGAGTTCGAGATCACCACGACCACGAGCACGAGCGCGGCCAGGACGGCTATCAGCCGCAAGAGCCCCCGACGGCGGGCGGGGCTGAGTCGCTGACCGGGCCCTCGCACTATCCCGTGTACGGGTGCGTCGGCATCGTGCCTCCTGAGCCGAGCAGGTCGAAGCCGTCCGGGATCGCCAGGAAGCCGTGGCGGGTCCCGCGATGGTCGGTGTGCCCGTACTGCCAGACGATCCGCTTCGTCTTCGGGTCGATCAGAACGACCCGGTGTCGATAGTCGTCGTTCACGCCGATCAGCCCGTTTGGGAGCCGCTCCGCGAGGCTGGGGTGGTCGAGCATCCCCTCCCCCGAGGGCGGGTGATAGGACCAAAGGATCCTGCCGGCGCGGTTGAATTCGTAAATGCCGCCGGGCTTGTGATAGTCGGCTACCAGGTAGCGGTCGGGCCCGAGCTGCTGGGGATCGGACGGATAGGCGATCGGGAGCTTCCGGCTCCAAACCAGCGCGCCCTGTCGCGTCAGCTCGTCCACGTAGGAGCCGCCGACCTCGGAAACCAGCACGTCACCGTTGGCGAGGGGCGTGTCGCCCTTCGGGTAGTTGGAAGAGGATGCGGCAGTTCTGCGCGTCGGCGACGGTGATGGTCCCGTCCTTGAGCCGGTAGGAGTCGTCAGGCTGATTGAGGTAGCCGGTCGAGGCGCCCGGCGTCTTGGGATGGCCGTATTGGAAGATCACCTTCCCCGATGGAAAAGCGATCTCGACGATCGTGTCGTTGCCCTCCTGGTTGGAGATGATCCCGTTCCCGTTGTGGGTGAAGAAGGCGTCGTCCGGAAAGTAGAAGCCCCCCTTCGGCGCGGGACGACCGCGAGTTGGGTACTTCCAGAGGATCCTCTTATGCGCGTCAACGAGCAGCAGGCGGTCGTTGCCGCGGTCGGCGATCAAGAGCCGGCCCGAGAAGGCGCCGCTGCTCGCTGGGGGTCGCGGCGAGCTGTCGTCGCCAAGGGGATCGGTCAGCAACGCGAGCGCGGTGGCGGCGCCCGCAACCAGGACGCCGGCGACGAGCAATCGTCGGCGGCCGCGGCGGCGATGCCACTCGGCCCTTCGTCGGAGCACGTGTCGCGAAGTCTCACCCAGGTGACGGATTCTTCCCAGCCAACCTGAACGCGACCTGAGCGCCGACCAGCCCGGCGGTGATCCTGCGAAGCCCCGGTCTTTCATCGTGGTTTCACGTCCGCCGTCTAGAAGGCCCCTCGCCATCCTGACGAACCGACAGGGGGTTGAGGAGCATGCGCCGGCCTCACACGCACCTGGTCATCGGCGAGCCGCGATCGCACCAGGGAATCGTGATGTCGATCTGGCGGTTGGGCTCCGCGAGGAGCTGGCGACCTGGCGGGCGAGGAGCCCGCGTACCGGCCGCGGCGATCCGGTGTTCGTGAGCCGAGCCCTGGACGGTCGGCACGCACGGCAGACACCGCGCAACGTGCAGGCGCGGCTCAGGACAGCGGTGAAGGTCGCTAACGGGGCCCGAGGCCGGCATCGAGCCGATCAGCGCGGTGACCCCGCACTCGCTGCGGCGCACCTACGCGAGCCTGCGGGCGGCGCTGCGGGACGACCCCGTCTACATCGCAGAGCAGCTCGGCCACCGCGACGCGCGGTTCACCTTCCGCGTCTATCAGGGGCAAAGCGGCGCGAGCGGCTCGCCGGTGAGCACCTGGCGGCGTTCGACCGGGCGCTCGAATGGGCAGGGAATGGGCAGGGAGCGGCTCGAGAGGCCGTTTCTGGCCAGTCGGCCAACGCAGCGCGGATTGCCGGAACCCCAGTAGCGAAGCTAGAATCCGGCATCGCGCGGCTGTAGCTCAGTTGGCTAGAGCGTCTGCTTGCCATGCAGAAGGTCGTGGGTTCGAATCCCATCAGCCGCTCTTCTCCAGACCTCCGTCAGATCGCGACAGGCGCCACTTGGCCCCGGTGCCACCGTCGAACCGACAGAGGGTGGTAGCTCAGCTGGTAGCAGCGCGTCCGGTCGCAACGCCGGTGTCGGGCCAAACGCCTGTGCGAACGCGTTCATAGAGCGTGTCGGGCGCCAGATCCGCGCCGCCCGGCCACACTACCGTGCCGGTCTCGGGATCGACTTTGACCTGCGCGAAGCCCTCGGGGGTGCGCGCCCCGTCAAACGCGGGCCCATGCATGCGGTCGAGGATGTCCACCTCGCCGCGCACCCCGTTGGCGAAAGTCAGGTCCAGGACGCCGTGGCGAACGACGTTGACTGCGGTTATGTCTGGTGTGAGTCCGATCATCGGAGTGGCTCGATCTCTTGAAGTGTCTCACCCGCGCGTGCGCGGCGCCAGTTCTCGCTCAGCTCCTCCTGATGGAGCTCCGCCCACGCGAGCACGAAACGCAGCTGCTGGCGCGGAAGGTTGCTATCGATCACCTCGAGGTTGTCGATCCGGACCTTCGCCTCCCCTCTGCGTGGCGGGCGTGGAAGTGCGGATACCCGTGGTCGTCGAAGAACATCGCGATCGTGATTCCGAAGAAGCGGCTGATAGTCGGCACGTCGCGATCATGGGGCTCTCACCGGATACGAACTTTCCTAGCTCCCTCGGCCTGCGAGTCTGCGCTACCGTCGGGCGTGCTGGAATCAAGCGACGATCCGAAAGACGTGACCCAGGACATCGCCACCGGCTCGAAAGCCCGTCGTCAAGCGGATTTCGCCCTCGTCGGCAGCTACTACGAGGCTCAGCTTGCCGAACTGCTGGAGCGAGTGCGCGAGGGCTTTGCCCGCTACGACGCGAAAGAGTTGAACGCCTTCGACCTCGACGATGTGATCCACCGCTACAAGCGCGCGACCCGGGAGCTGTGGAAGTTCTGCGGCGATGCAACTGGCTCGCGGGCGGGGGTTGATCGCGCGCACGCTCGAGGAGATGGAGGCCCAGGCGAAGTGGTGGACTGGCGGGAGCGGGGCAACCCGCCACGCCATGGCTAGCGGCTCCCGCTGGATAAGGCTGAAGGTCAGCCTCGTCTCCGGACGCGGTGAGAGCACACCCTCGCCGAGGTTGCTGAGGCAATCGACCTCGGCTTCGCCCGCTGGGATCACTCCCATCTCCATCTCTTCCGGCTCCCCGACGGGCGCGAGCTGATGTCCGGCGAGGAGTCCGCCGTCGCGGACGAGAGCGACGGCGGATCCGACCTTTCGACGCTTGAGTCACTCGGCTTGACGCCGGGCAACGGTTCGAGAACGTGTTCGACATCGGCGATGACTGGACCCATGTCTGCGAGGTGCTCGCGGTCGATGCCGACCCCGAGGAGGAGTACGGAATCGTC
>VAYK01000007.1 GCA_005884985.1 Actinomycetota bacterium
TGAGTCGGTCTACCTCCGTGCCGTTCACGACGTAATGATCAACCGTGGGTCGTTGATCCGACGGCCGAGGAGGAGGCGACTGCGAGCAGCGGAGCGAGCGGGCTGCCCCCGGAGGTCGGATGCGACGCTCCGCGAGCCATCAGCCTGACGGTAACGCCCCGAGCGAGGAGGCAGCGGCCAACGCACGCATCGGCCGCCCAGCGGCGACTACTTCCGACGAAGGAAGCTGGGGATCTCCAGGTCGTCCGCGTCGTACGTGGTCGCCCGCTTGACCGGCACCGGCTCTCCGACGGACCGCTCGACGCGTGGCGTCGACGCGGCAGCCGCGCCGCGGTCGTCGGCCGGAGCGATGTGGAAGCCGCCGTCCGATTGGGTCCGCTGGCGCTCGAGCTCCTCGAGGAAGTCCCGCTCGCGCGGCGCCCGGATGGAGGTCGACGCCTCCGCCGGCCGATCGGCTGCCGCGTGACGCACGCTATCGCGCTTGCGACCGCCGTCGAAGCCGGTCGCAATGACGGTGATCATCACCTCGTCGCCGAGACGCTCGTTGAAGCTCGTCCCGAAGATGATGTTGGCCTCCGGGTCGGCTGCCGCTCGGATCTCCTCGGCCGCCTCGGTCACCTCGAAGAGGCTCAGGCTCGACGAGCCGGTGATGTTGAACAGGATGCCCTGGGCGCCCTGGATGTTGACCTCGAGGAGCGGGCTGGCGATCGCCTGGCGCGCGGCCTCGACGGCCCGGTTCTCGCCCGTCGCCCGGCCGATGCCCATGAGCGCCGAGCCGGCGTCCTTCATGATCGCCCGGACGTCGGCGAAGTCGAGATTGATCAGGCCCGGCATCGTGATGATGTCGCTGATCCCCTGGACGCCCTGGCGGAGCACGTCGTCGACGACCCGGAACGCGTCGATGATCGAGGTGTTCTTCTGGACCACATCCTTCAGACGATCGTTGGGGATCGTGATCAGGGTGTCGACCTGGGTCTTCAGCTCCTCGGCAGCCTTCTCGGCGATGAGCTTGCGCTTGGCGCCCTCGAAACCGAACGGCTTTGTCACCACACCGATCGTGAGCGCCCCGGCATCCTTGGCAAGCTGGGCGACGATCGGAGCGGCCCCTGAGCCGGTCCCGCCACCGAGACCTGCCGTGATGAAGACCATGTCCGAGTCCGCGAGGGCCTGGCCGATCTTCTCGGAGTCTTCCTCCGCCGCCCGCTGGCCGATCGTGCTGTCACCGCCGGCCCCGAGGCCTCGCGTGATCTTGTCGCCGATCCGGATCTTGTGCGGCGCATCCGACTGGAGGAGCGCCTGGGCATCGGTGTTGCACGCGATGAACTCGACGCCCATCATCTCGGCCCGGATCATCCGGTTGACGGCGTTGCTGCCGCCACCGCCGACACCGATGACGCGAATCAGCGCGAAGTTCTCGGAATCGGAACGCAGCGGCATCGCCTTATCCTCCGGTGGCTTTCCGGCCCTGTCGATGGTCGATCTTGACGGCCGCCGGATCTGCGCCCCTGGAAACGCTTCTCGAGTGATCCGCCGGATTTTCGGGAGTCTACCATCGGTTCATCCCGATCGGCGCATCGAAGTCCGCCTCGTCGCGCTGTGCCGTGGTGCGCGGGCGCACAGGCGGCCGATGGGGCGAACGCCCTAGTGGACACGCGTGACCGCTCACGGCAATGTCGCCTCACGGGGACTCATGCGACCTTCCGGGAGAGCGCGCGTTGGGACACAGATACGGTCGGATTGGGGCGGCCATTGCCGTCGGCGGGCTGCTGGCCTCGATGCTCGGGGCGGGGCCGGCAGCAGCCGCCGATCCACCCACCGACGTCGTCCTCGATGCGGTCGCGACCGTCCATCAGGCCGATCCGGACGAAGGACCGATCGCCGGTGCGACCATCACCATCACCGTCTACCGAGACCCAGCGGCGCCGATCCAGACCGTGACCGCGACGACAAATGGGAGCGGCGACGCGACGCTTGGCGGCCTCGCCCGACCAGCCGATGGCGCGTCACCCGTTCTTCTCGATGTCCGCTCGGACAGAACGCGCTCGGTCGTCGATGCGAATGGCTGCACGGAAACGTTGAGCTGGTCGTCGGAGAAGGTCGGGCTGGCTGCGGGGCCGACCATCGATATCGTCCTCGACCCGGCCGCGAAGAGCATCTCCATCGTCTGCCCCGAGCCGACCGGCGCGGTCCAGGCAGCGACCGGCCGGCCGCAGATCACCCCGCCGAGCACCGACGCCGCGCCGGGCGCGGCGCGGGCCGAGGGCCGTGCGCCGCTCCTTCCGATCATCCTCGTGCTCCTTTGCGCCGCTGCGGCCACCGTCCCTCTCCGGGGGCTCGCGGCGGCGCCGGCCGGTCGGCGGCGCGGTCCGCACTGACCCTCCGGCCCCGGGCGCCGCTCAGCCAGCTTCGTCTTCCGGATACCGGCTGCTCACGAAGCTGAGGCGAACGGTCCGGGTCGGGTTGTCGCGGTTCGGGTCGACCAGCGCGATCGACTGCCACGTTCCAAGGCCGAGCTCGCCGCCAACGACGGGCACGATCAGCGACGGCGGGGCGAGCAGCGGCAGAACGTGATCGGCGCCGTGGCCGGGCGAGCCGTGGCGGTGGCGCCAGCGATCGTCGCGCGGCAGCAATCGATCGAGCGCGGCGAGGAGATCGTCGTCCGATCCAGCCCCGAGCTCGATGATCACGAGTCCCGCGGTCGCGTGCGGCACGAAGATGCTGAGCAGCCCGTCTCCATCGCCGTCGACGAACCGCGAGCATGCCGCAGTCAAGTCGGTCAGGCTCGGCTCGGACCCGGTTCGGATGGTGAGGAGGGTCGTCTTCACTCGCCGCGTCGATTCTCGTGGCACGAGCATACGTGACGACTCGAGCGACTTCGAGGGTCGCGCTCCCTCGCACAGGCCACCGACATGTCGGGAATTCTCGCCGGGCGAGCCGACTTGACAGGAATTAGGCCCAAGGCCGCCAGGACCGACGTCGATGAGCGTCGAACGTGCTCGATATGCTCGCGGGACGACAAATCCGCTCGTCGCGCCATTCGGAACTGGCCCCCTCAACGGGGAGCCGCCTCTCGCCCTCGGCAGACCAAGGGGGAGCTGAGCGACCCCATTGGTCTAAGGAAAGATGCTGCGCAGCGCGTCCCGCAACCGGCCGAGCCCACCCGAAGCCGGCGCCGACTCGTACCGCAGCGGTTCCCCGTCGACCAGGGCGCCGGCGCCCCACGTGAGGAGCCCGACCGCCGTCGAGTACGCCGGTGTCAGCAGCGTGTCGACGAGCCCGCCGATGCCCGCCGGCGAGGCGATTCGAACCGGCATCCCGAGGACCTCGCGAGCCAGCTCGGCCGTGCCGGCAAGCTGGGCGGCGCCGCCGGTCAGGACGATCCCGGCCGGGAGCATCCCGCTGCCGGCCCGCGACATCTCGGCGCGAACCAGCTCGAAGGTCTCGCGCATCCGGGCCTCGATGATCTCGCAGACCTCGAGCCGACCGATCGTCCGGCCGGCTTCCTCGCCGAGAACCGAGACGCTGATCTCCTCGTCCTCGGTAACCGACGCCAGGTTGCAGGTTCCGTGCTGGATCTTCAGTTCCTCGGCGACCTGGAGGCTCGTCTTGAGGCCGATCGCGACGTCGTTCGTGACGTTGTTGCCGCCGACCGGCAGGACGGCCGTCCGGAACGGCGAGCCGTCGGCGAACATCGCCAGGTCGATCGTGCCGGCCCCGATGTCGGCGACCGCGACGCCGAGCTCCTTTTCGGTATCGGACAGGACGGCCTCGCCCGACGCGAGAGCCGACGCAACGAGCTCGTCGATCTTGACGCCCGCGGCGTTGACGCACTTCGACAGGTTCTGCACGGCCGTCGCCGAGCCGCTCACGATGTGGACCTCGACCTCGAGCCGGAGTGCGCTCATCCCGAGCGGATCCTTGACGCCCTCCTGCCCATCGACCTTGAAGCCACGCCGCTCGACGTGGAGGACCTCCTGGCTCGACGGGATCGAGACCGCCCGAGCGACCTCGATCGCCCGGTTGACGTCCTCGCGGCTGACTTCCTTGCGCTGCCCGCTGACCGCTACCTGGCCGGGCGAGTTGAGACTCTCGACGTGCTGGCCACCGACCGCGACGAAGGCCCGGTCGATCTTCCAGCCGGAGAGCCGCTCGGCGCGTTCGACGGATTCCGCGATCGAGCGGACCGTCTGGTCGATGTTGACGACGACGCCCTTCTTGAGACCCGACGACGGAACGGTCCCGTGGCCCATGACCGTCAGCCGGCCGTCACGACTCACCTCGCCGATGAGCGTGCAGACCTTCGATGTGCCGACGTCGACTCCGACGAGGACCGCTTCTCTCTCCACCGTCGTCGTCCGTACCTCCCGCTATACGAAGTGGCGCCGGATGAGCGCCACGTTGTTGAAGATCCTGAAGCCGAAGTTGATCAACGCCACGAGATAGAGATCGAGACTGAGCCGGTCGCCGATGAACGTCAGGATGACCGCCACGATGGCATTCGTCACGAAACCGCTGATGAAGATCCGATTGTCATAGACGCCGTCGAGCTCCGCCCGGACCGCTCCAAGGACCGAATCGAGCGCGGCGAGGATCGCCACCGCCGAGTAGCGGCTGAACTCGAAGGTGACGTTGACGTTGAGGACGAGCCCGGCAAGGACGCCCACGAGGAGACCCGCCAGGGGGAGGAACACTCGGCGTCGCCCTCTTTCCGGTGCGTTTCGGCAAGGCTACCCGACGCGAGCGAGGAGCGGCAACCAAAGACGCACATCGTCATGGCTTCGGGGTCGCAGACGGCTTCGGGGTGACCTTCGGAATGTAGGTACCCTCACGGTCGTCGGCGAGGATGACCGTCTTGACCGCGGCCTCCCGGCCGACGAGGAGCGTCTTGAGCAGCTGGACCTGGCCGGGGATGAGCTCCGGCGTCCGCAGGCTCAGGCCGTAGAAGCCGAACCACGCCTCCCAGCCCTTGCTCCCGCTGCTCACGACGAAGCCGTGCTCGTCGGTCACGGCGACGGTGAGGGCGGCGGCGCTGCTGCCGACCTGGGCCGGGGTGAGCGACGCGAGCCGGAAGGCAGCGTCCAGATCCACCGGGTCGAGCGTCTTTGCGACGGCGAGGTCCACGGAAGCGGCCCGGCTGTCGGTCACGACGGGCAGGGCATCGACGGCCGGCGCGGCCGCGCTTGATGCGACGTCCGCGAAGAGCAGTCCCCGCTCGTCGACGAGGAGACGTCGCTCCCCGACGTGCCACACGACGATTGGTCGACGTTCGACGATCGTCACGCTCACCGCATCGGGAAGGGCGATCGAGACATCGGCCGTGGCGACGGCCGGGATCTCACGCAGGCTCGCCGCCAGCGGCTCGGTCGCGATGTCGAAGAGGTTCTGGCCGTTCACCAGGGCGAGTCGGTCGGTGATCGTGGCATTACCCGTGATCGTCGCCCCGGTCACGTCGACCCGGGACACGCCGAATGCCGAGCCTGCCGTCAGCCCGTAGATCGCCCCGGCCGAACAGAGCATCGCCAGGATCGCCGCCGCTCGGACGGGCGTCAGCCCGGCCGACGCCCGGCGGACGGATCGCGTCCGTCGAACGTGCCCGCCGCCGCGGCGGATCGGGCGCGACGTCATCGCGGCAGGTCGGTCGGGGTCAGATGGCCGCCGACGCGCGACGCATGGCGCTCGATCGCGAGGTCGACCACGCGGAGGCAGACATCGGCAAAGCTGAAGCCCGCTTCGGATGGCATCGTCGGGAAGAGGCTGATCGGGGTGAAGCCCGGGATCGTGTTGATCTCGGACAGGAAGATGTCATCGCCGCGGACGAGGAAGTCGATCCGGGCGAAGCCCTCGGCCCCGATCGCCCGATAGGCGTCGCGGGCGATCTTGAGGATCGATGCCTTCAGCGGCGGCGAGACCTCGGCGTGGGTCGAGGTCTCGGACAGGCCGGGGGTGTACTTCGAGGCGAAGTCGTAGAACTCGTGGCCGGCGACGATCTCGCCGGGTCCAAACAGCTCGAGCCGGGCGTGGTCGTTGCCGATGACGCTGACCTCGAGATCCCGGGCGCCGGCGAGATACGCCTCGACGAGAGCGACGCGGTCGTAGCGGAACGCCTCGTCGAGCGCGGCCGGCAGCTCGTCCGGCCCGTGGGACAGGGTCATCCCAACCGAGGAGCCGAGGCCCGACGGCTTGACCATGAGACGAGGATCGCCGGTGCCGTCGGCGAACGCGGCGAGCTCTCGTCGGACCGCCTCCGGATCGTCCCGCCAGCGGGCTGCGCGGACCTCGCGCCAGTCGACGACCGGCAGGCCGATCCCGCGGACCAGCCGCTTGAAGATCGCCTTGTCCATACCGAGTGCCGACGCCGTCACGCCGGAACCGGTATAGGCGACGCCGGTGGCCTCGAGCATCGCCTGGACTGTGCCGTCCTCGCCGAACGGGCCGTGAAGGGCGACGAAGACGACCGGCGCCGGCGACGCTGCGGCGAGGCGATCGAGGGCGGTTGCAGCGGAGAAGGGACCAGTGGCGCCGAGGGCCGCCGGGTCGTCGTAGGCTGCCGGCTCCCGACCGTCGCGTCGGTGATCGGGTGGCAGGTCCCACCAGCGGCCGTCGAGATCGATCAGCTGCTGCGCGACCATGCAGCCCGCGTCGGCGAGCGCCTCGGCGATGGCCGTTCCGGAGACGATCGAGACGTCGTGCTCGGCCGACGGGCCGCCCAGGAGAACCGTGATCGGGGGACGGTTCATCGCGGGCTCTCTGAGGTCTGTCGGCCTTCGGAAGCACTCGCAGACGCGGTCGCGGACCAATCGCCCAGGAAGACGATCTCGAATGCGAGGGACGTCCCGGTCCTTGCCAGGACCTCGGCGCGGACCTCGTCGGCGAGGGCCCGGACGTCGGCCGCGCTCCCCTTCTGGTCGTTGACGATGAAGTTGGCGTGCTTCTCGGAGACGACCGCACCGCCGATCCGACGACCCTTGAGTCCGAGCTCGTCGATCAGTGCACCGGCCGACGGCCCGCTGGCGGGGTTGCGGAAGACGCTGCCGGCGGACGGCAGCCCGAGCGGCTGATGCGCCTGCCGCCAGCGCCGGATCTCGTCGAGGCGCAGCTTGATCGTGGCCTCGTCGGCAGGCCGGAGGCGGAACGTGGCGGCAAGGACGAGATCGTCGGACGCTGCGTCCGTGCCCGCGGGCCGCTTGAAGCGGCTCTCGCGGTACCCGAGGCCTAGCTCGTCGATCGCCAGGCGCCGTTCCGTCCCGTCGGCGAGAAGGACGTCTGCCGACTCGACGATCGACGCGACGTCGGACTCGTGGGCGCCGGCATTGGCCCAGACCGCCCCGCCGACCGTTCCCGGGATCGCCAGCCCGAACTCGAGCCCGGACAGGCCGGCCCGCTGGGTCTCGGTCGCGGCGCGCGCCATCGGCACGCCGGCCTCGGCCTGGTAGCGCTCACCGTCGACCTTGCTTCCCTCGGCCCGGTTCTGGACGACGAGGCCGCGGATCCCCGCGTCGGCGATGACGACGTTGCTGCCGCGCCCGAGGAGCGTGTACGGGATCCGCCTGCTCCGGGCGAAGCGCAGGATCGCCCGGAGCTCGTGGCTGTTGTGCACGGTCGCGAACAGGTCGGCGGGGCCGCCCACGCGCATGGTCGTGAAGCGGGCGAGGGGCTCGTCGCGGGAGGTCTTGACCCCGATCCGCCGCTGGATCGCGGTCCCCAGGGCGACCGCGTCGAAGGGTGCCCCGAACTCTGCTGTCATTCCGCGACGCCCCGCGAGATCCGCTCGATCTGGGCCTGGTCCGGCAGCGGCCGGCGCTCGGCGGCCGCCAGGACGAGCTCCGCGACGGCATCCGCCGCTCCAGGCCGGCCAAAGTTGCGTGAGGCAATCGACATCGCGGCCAGTGTCCCCTCATCGGCCAGCAGGTCGGCGGCGGCGACGAGCGCGTCGGCGTCGAAGTCCTCGTCGGCAACGAGCCGGGCCGCTCCCGCCCCGACGAGGACACGCGCATTCGCGACCTGGTGACCGGCGGCGTGCGGGTACGGCACGATGACCGACGGGATGCCGAGCGCCGTCACCTCGGCCAGGGTCGACGAGCCGGCCCGCCCGACGACGAGATCCGCGGCAACGAGCGCCGCCAGCATGTCGTCGCGCAGGAACGGACATGGCCGGTAGCGCGAGCGATGTTCATCCGGCAGCCGTTCGCGACCGGCAAGTGCTTCGGCATACCCCTCGTCGCCGGTCACGTGGATGACGTGGCCGCGCCCCACGAGCCGCGGCAGGGCACCGACGACGGCCGTGTTGAAGCGGCGAACGGCCTGCGATCCGCCGAAGATGAGGATGACTCGTGCGTCGGCCGGCAGGTGGAGCCGCTGTCGCGCATCGGCCCGGCTGATCGCGGTCGTATCACGGATCGGCGTCCCGGTCACGTACCACGGCTTGCCCGCGCCGGCGAGCGCGCGCCCGGTCGCCTCGTGAGCAACCGCGATCGCGTCGGCGAAGCGGGCCGTCAGGCGGACCGCCCGGCCCGGGACGACGTTGCCATCCCACAGGACGACGGGGATCCGGAGCGGCGCGGCGGCCATGAGTGTCGGGACGGCGACGTAGCCGCCAGTGGTGAAGATGGCCGCCGGTCGCTCCCTTCCGAGGATCGCCGCCGCCTGCGGGACGGAGATTGCGAGTCGGATCGGATCGAGCACCGTGTGGACGCTCATGTCGACCGACCGCAGCGAGCGCAGGCTCAGCCGTCGGACGCGGATCCCGGCCGCCCGGACGAGGCTCGATTCGAGACCGCGATGGCCGCCGAGCCAGACGAGCTCAGCCGCGTTCGGTCGCTCGCGCAGTGACCGGGCGACGGCCAGAGCCGGGTATATGTGCCCGCCCGTGCCGCCGCCCGCTATCAGCAGACGCATCGTTCCATGTTCCTCGTTCGACGGTCTCGCGCGAGATCGACAGCAGGATGCCGACGGCGGCGAGGCTGATGGTCAGCGACGATCCGCCAGCACTGATGAACGGCAGTGTGATGCCGGTCACCGGGATGAGCGTGACGACGACGCCGATGTTGATGAACGCCTGGATGCACAGCCAGGCGGTGATCCCCGCCGCGAGGAGCGCCCCGAACGTATCGGGCGCCGACAGCGCCGTCCGGATGCCGGCATAGCCAAGCACGAGGAACAGGCCGATGACGATTGCGCCGCCGATCAACCCGAATTCCTCCCCGATGATCGCAAAGATGTAGTCGTTGCTCGCGTTCGGCAGGAAGAGCCCGCCGGCGAGCCGGCTCTCGCCGAGACCTGCCCCGAGGATCCCGCCGAGACCCAGCGCGAGCAGTCCCTGGATCGTATGGAAACCGATCGTGCTCCGATAGCCCCACGGGTTGAGCCAGGCATGGATCCGATCCAGCTGGTAGCCCTGGAGTCCAGCCACGGCGAGACCGACGAGGGCTAACAGGAGCAGCGCCGCGACATGGGCGAACGTCGCCCCGGCCAGGAAGAACATGACGAACCCGGTCAGGCCGATGACGATCGTCGTACCGAGGTCCGGCTCCTTGAAGACGAGCGCGACGAACGGGACGACGATCACGAGGAAGGGCACGGTGC
>VAYK01000138.1 GCA_005884985.1 Actinomycetota bacterium
TTGCCGATCGCGATCTTCCCCTCGGGGACGATCACCACCCCGCGCAAACCGGCGCGCGCGGCATAGGCCGCGGCGCTCGCCGCCGTGTTCCCGGTGGAGGCGCAGATGATGGCCTCGGCGCCCGCTCCCTTCGCCCGCGACACGGCAACCGTCATCCCACGGTCCTTGAAGCTCCCGGTGGGGTTGGCGCCCTCGAGCTTCAGGTAGACGCTCGCCCCAACCCGCTCGGAGATCACCGGCGCCTCGACCAGCGGCGTCGAGCCCTCGTTCAGGCTGACCACGGGATCGCCCGGCGCCAGCGACAGCCGCTCGCGATATCGCTCGATCAGGGGACCCGGCATCTCACCACCGTGACCCTAACCCGGACGCTCGTCGATGAGGCTGATCTCCTCGAATCCCAGCCGGCGCGCCTCCTCCTCGGCGAACCTATTCAGCTGCCGGACGGCGTCGGCCTGCGCCGGACGGCGGACTGCCGGGCTCACACGAACTCTTCTTCGATCACTCGGATCGCGCGTGGCTGGGCGCGAATGAACTCCAGGGTCGCCAGCTCGTCGAGCGCCTTGAAGAACCACGACTCCGGGCACTCGTGCATGACCATCACGAGTCGGGCGTCGTCCCCGAGCCCGCGCTGCACGACGCTCCGCACAGAGACCTCGTTGCGGCCTAGCACGTCCGCGATCCGCGCCAACACCCCGGGCCGGTCGGCGACCTCGAGGTGGAGGTAGAAGGAGGAGCTGATGTCGCGCACGATCTCCAGCGACTGGCGAGCCGCATGCACGGGAGCCTGGCCAGAGAGGATCGAGACCAAGTCGCCGAGCACCGCCGAGGCGGTCTCGACTCCCCCGGCTCCCGGCCCCGACATGGTGATCTCGGTGATGGTCGGCGCCTCCACCATCACGGCGTTGAACGGTCCCTCGACCGGCGCCAGGGGGTGACGGGGGTACAGGAAGCAGGGAAACACCCGAACGCTGATTCCCCCGCCGCGGCGCTCGGCGACGCCGAGCAGCTTCAACGACAGCCCTAGCTCCTTGGCGTACGCGATGTCGTCGGGCTGGATCTCGGTGATCCCTTCATAGGAGACGTCGCCGAGTGCCACCGGCGCGCCGAAGGCGAGCCGCGCCAGGATCGCCATCTTCGCCGCCGCGTCGGCCCCGCCCACGTCGTCGGATGGATCCGCCTCGGCGTAGCCCAACTCCTGGGCGCGCCCCAGGGCGTCCGCGTAGGACGCGCCGGTGCTGGCCATCTCGGAGAGGATGAAGTTGGTCGTCCCGTTGACGATCCCGAAAACCTTGGTGATCTCGGTCGCCGCGAGGCTCTCCTGGATCACGCGGATCACGGGCACCACCCCCGCCACCGCCGCCTCGAAGCGAAGCTGCACGCCAGCCTCGCGTGCGGCGTCGAACAGCTCGTCGCCGAACTGCGCGATCAGCTGCTTGTTGGCCGTCACCACGTGGCGTCCGGCACGCAGCGCGCGCAGCACGTAGTCGCGCGCCGGGTCGGTGCCGCCGATCAGCTCGACGACGACCTCGGAGGCCTCGAGGATGGCGTCGAAGTCGCCCTCGGAGCGACGCAACACCCCGGCGATCTCGGGCCGCCGCCCGGCGGCGGCGGCTACGGCGTCGGCGCGCTGGCCAAGCAGCTCGTGGAAGGCATCCCCCACCGTGCCGCGGCCGAGGAGCCCGATGCGGACTGGGTCGCTCACTCGACGTCCCGCCCCGTCAGGTCCTCGTAAGTCTCGCGCCGCACCACAAGCCGCGCGTCGCCGCCCTTGCAGAACACGACGGGAGGACGGGGGACGCCGTTGTAGTTGCTCGCCATCGCGTACCCGTAGGCGCCGGTGGCGGGCGTCACGAGGATGTCACCGGGACTGGGGCCGGCGAGCATCACGTCGGTGATCAGGATGTCGCCGGACTCGCAATGCATGCCGGCGACTGTCGCCAACCTGTCCGGGGCCTGGCCGGCCCGATTGGCCACGATCGCCTCATAGCGCGAGCCGTAGAGCATCGGGCGCAGGTTGTCGGACATCCCGCCGTCGACCGAGACGTAGGTCCGAACGCTCGGGATCTCCTTCACCGTGCCGATCTCGTAGGCGGTGACGCCGGCGTTGCCGACCAGTGAGCGCCCGGGCTCGATCAGGACTCGCGGCACCGGGTCGAACACGCGCTGCACGCCGCGTGCCTTGACGTCGACATAGCTGTCGATCGACGGCGGCTGATCGGCGGACGTGTAGGCGACCCCGAGTCCGCCGCCGACGTTCAGAATCCGGCACTCCCATTCGCCGTCGGCGAGCTCGGCCAGCGCCTTGATCGCCGCGGCATATGGCTCGAGCTCGAAGATCTGCGAGCCGATGTGGGCGTGCAGCCCGACCAGCCGCAAGTGGCGTGAGGACCGCACCTCGGCGATCGCCCGCGCCGCCAGGCCGTCCTCGAGCCCGAAGCCGAACTTCGAGTCGAGGCCGCCCGTCTGCACGTAGGACAGGACGTCCTGGGAGCGATCAAGGACCGCGTCGAGGCGGGCGATCTCGCCGAACGAGTCGACGATCAGGTGACCGACGCCGGCCTCGAGCGCGTAGCGAAGCTCGGCCTCGGTCTTGTTGTTCCCGTGCATGTAGATGCGGGTCGGGTCGAGGCCCGCGCGAAGCGCCATGTGGAGCTCCCCACCCGAGGCGACGTCCACCGACAGCCCCTGCTCGGCACAGAGCCGGTAGATCGCGGTGACCGGGGCGGCCTTGCTTGCGTAAAGAACCTCGAAGTCCTCGGTGCGGGCGCGGAAGGCGTCGAGATAGGCGCGCGCCCTGGCGCGGATGTCGTCTTCGGCATACATGTAGACGGGCGTGCCGAACTCGGCCGCCACCTCGACCACGTCGCAGCCGCCCACCTCGAGGTGGCCGCGCTCGTTGACGCGGCTCCCCAGCGGGTAGACGGGAGAGCCCTCGACTATCGACGTCTCGCTTGTGGCGCTCATGTGGCCTGCCATTCTGACGGGGAAGCACTCAGCGGCGTTGGCGACGAGTAGGTTGCGCAATGCGATGAGCAGGACGGTTCCGCAACCCGGCGAGACGGGGGTGCACGAGGGGCGGCCCTACATGCTCTGGCTCCCCGAGTCGCCTCCGCCGTGGCCGGCGATGGTGATCGTTCACGGAGCGGGGTCTCGCAAGGAGAACCACGGCGACTTCGGCCGCGCGTGCGCGGCGAGCGGATGGGCGGCGCTCGGCTTCGACCAGCGCGGCCATGGTGACTCCGAGGACGGGATGAGCCCCGCGGCCCTCGGGGATGTCGGCAAGATGGCGCGCTTCCTGGCCGAGGTCGAGGGGGTGGACGCTGCGAGGGTCTGTGTTCGCGGCTCGAGCATGGGCGGCTTCATGGCGATCCAGGCCGCGGCGACCGATGATCAGATCGCGGGCGCGATCGGGATTTGCCCGGCGGGGGCGAACCACCTGCTGCGGGGGCTTCGCTCCGGCACGCTCGAGATCCGGATCGATCCCGATGCTGCCGGGGCGCTGCAGGCCTGGCTCGCCGAGCACGA
>VAYK01000139.1 GCA_005884985.1 Actinomycetota bacterium
AAGGGGGCGACGGCGGCGGCCACCACGGGCCTCGCTCGCTACACGCTGCGAGCTGCCGCGGTCTCCGAAAGCCGGCCGAGCCGCATCCTGGGGCTGTTGAATGACGCAATCCGGCGACAGTCTCCCGACCAGTCCTGCACCGTGGCCTGTGGTCGGCTCGAAGTCGACGCGGCGAACGGCGCCCGGGTGACCCTGTCAGTGGGTGGACACCCATTGCCCCTGGTCCTGCGCGCAGACGGGCGGGTCGAGCCGGTGGGCCAGCCTGGAACCATGCTGGGCGTGCTACCGCACCCCCAGCTGGCGGACCAGACCGCCGATCTCGCCCCCGGGGATGCGCTGGTTCTCTACACCGACGGGCTGACCGACGCCTACGCCCCCGGTCGGATCGTGAAGCGCGCTGGCCTCGTGGCGGCCCTCGAGTCGTGCGCCGGCCGGAGCGCGACCGAGATCGCCAGCGGGATACGGGAGGCGGTTCTGGGCGTCGTCGAGGCCGAGCCGCGCGACGACATCGTCCTGCTCGTCCTCCGGATTCCGGAACGCCGCGCGGGACCACATCCGCGATAGTTGTGGGGTGGGCAACGTGATGCCTCTGGCCGATCTGGAGCTCGAATCGATCTCGGGGCTGCCGGTCGCACATCTCTTCGGCGAGATCGATCGATCGAACGCCGCGGAGCTCGGCGATCGCGTGGCGAGCGCGATCGGCGACCAATCGGGGGGGCTGGTGGTCGACTTGAGCGAGCTGGCATTCCTCGACAGCACGGGCATCCGCATGCTGTTCGGCCTTGCGGCACAGTTGAATCAGCGCCACCAGAAGCTGCGGGTGGTGGTGCCCGACGGGTCGCACCTCGGAGAGATCCTGGACACGGTCGGGCTGCAGCAGGCCGCCGCCACCGACCACACGGTGGGCGAGGCGGTGGCGGCGCTGACGCGCACCGGATAGCGCCTGCGCGAGGCCGCCTGAGCCGGCCCGGGTTGAAAAGGTGTCCCTTCAGCCGCGATCTGGGATGGGGCTCGCCCGCCTGTCCAGGCGTGGCTGATCCGCTGCTTGACGGGGATTGGGTCCCGGTCATCCGCTCGGGCTGCTACGGTGGTCATGTAATCGGCCAGGCTATGTCGCCTGGCAAATCGTGCCCGCGCTCGCCGTCGTTGCTGTCTTGCATCCTCCGCGTCCGCAGCACATACGCAGAGGAGCAGTACATGCCCACTGGAACAGTTAAATGGTTCAGCGACGAGAAGGGGTTCGGCTTCATCACTCCCGATGACGGCTCGAAGGACCTCTTTGTCCATCAGAGCGCAATCACCGGCGACGGCTTCCGCTCGCTTGCCGAAGGCGCCAAGGTCACCTACGAGGCCGAGGCCGGCGACAAGGGTCCCCGAGCCGTCGACGTTCAAGCGAGCTAGTCGACCCACAGCCAAATGCCACCAGCACCGGCATCATGAGTCGGCATTGGACTTGTGGCCGCTGTGGCGTCGTAGCGAGCTACGGCGCGGGAACCCCGGAACCCGCACAACCCGGTGGCTGGGCGCGCGAGGACGGAGCGTGGCGCTGCCTGAAGTGCCGCCGCGAGGACGCGATGGACGAGGCTGCGACCGGAACGAGCACCGAGGAGAAGGCGGACCGTCGGCGAGCGCTCACGGAGTTTGAGCTACGCCGCGATCCTGACGCCTCGGATCAAATGATCGCGAGGCGAGCCGGTTGTCCGACAAGGTCAGTCCGGCCAGCTCGCACGGCGCTTCTCGAACAGGGAAGGCTCCAGTCCTCGGGCCCAGCCAGCTGACCGACCGGCCGGCCGCTCGTAGGTCGCCCCGACGAACTCCTGTGGCTGCGTCGTGCGGCGTCGCTACCGCGGCCGCTGCTTGACCGTGCCTCCGTACATCGGCAGCTCGATGCCCGGTCCCTGGCGCGTCGTGAGCGGCCACCCCGCGATCGACAGCGCCGAGGCCGAGCGCATCCTGCTCCGTTACGCGACCGTCGTAACCGGCGTGCGACCTCTCGGCCCTGGCGGTGTCAGCCACTAGCATCGGCTCGTGAGCGCCACGACGACGCCGCTCCTGTGATCGAGGCCGGCGGCTCCGAAGACGAGGGGATCGCCATGCCGGGGCACAAGGCCCTTCTGCTGGTGATCGTCGGTCTGGCGCTGGCGAGCCTCGCCGGCTCCTCCGGCCAGGTGGCCACCGCGGCCAGCCGGCCCGCAGCGCTCGAACCCTCGACCCGCATCACCGGCTCCCCGGAGCCGAAGACGTTCCAGCGCCGCCCCAGGTTCAGCTTCGACTCGCCGTCCGGCGGCTCGGCCCACTTCCAGTGCGCGATCGGCCGGGGTCGCTGGCGGCGCTGTTCATCCCCACATCGCACCCGGCGACTCGCTCACGGACGGCACACGTTCAGGGTGCGCGCCCTCGGCTCCGGCGGAATCGCCGATCCCACGCCCGCCAAGCGTCGCTTCCGTGTCCTTCGGCGGCGCGTGACCTTTGGCCACTCGGTGCGGGGGACCAAGCTGCATGCGATGCGACTGGGCGATCCGAACGCGGCGCGCAAGGCGCTCGTGGTCGGCTCGATCCATGGCAACGAGCCCGAGGGCCAGAAGATCGTGCACGTCCTCAAGCACTCCTACCGCGACCTGCGAGGGGTCGAGCTATGGGTGGTGAAGTCCGTCAACCCGGACGGGGTCCAGGCGGACACGCGAACGAACGCTCGCGGCGTCGACCTGAACCGCAACTTCTCCTACCACTGGAGCGGAGGAGTCCCGCCGTCGAGTGGCAACTACCCGGGCCCCCATCCGTTCTCGGAGCCCGAGAGCCGCGCCGTGAGACGCTTGGCGAAGCGGCTCCAGCCCCGGGTGACGATCTGGTACCACCAGCCGTGGGGCCAGGTTCTGTTGCCGTGCCATGGCGCCGCCCCAATCCAGAAGCGCTACGCGCGCATCGCTCACCTCCCGGCCAAGCGCTGTCGCGGACAGCGGCTGCCCGGCACGGCGACGAGCTGGCAAAACCACCGTCTCCCCGGCACCGCCTTCGTGGTCGAGTTGCGTGGCGGCGAGCTTCGCAACCGGCAGGCGCGCCGCCACGCTCGCGCGGCGGCGAAAGTGGCGGCAAGCGGGGCCGGAGCCGTGCACGCTGCCGCTCGTCGGCTCCCCAGCACGGCTTCGGCCAGGCTGCGTCGGCCACCGATCGACGTCGACCCGATCCCCTACGGGCACCAGCGAAAGCACGAGATGGCCGCCTACTCGAAGCGCCACTACGGAAAGCGCCGGTGGCGCCTGCGCCATCCGCGGGTGATCGTCCTGCACTTCACCGACGGCCCGACGTACAGGTCCGCGTGGGACGCGTTCGCCTCCAACGCTCCCAACCTGGGCGAGCTGCCCGGGGTCTGCTCGCACTTCGTGGTCGGGAAGAACGGGCGTATCCACCGGCTCGTCAGGCCGACGATCCGCTGCCGGCACACGATCGGGCTGAACCACCGCGCGATCGGGGTCGAGATGGTGCAGGAGGGTGGACGCAGCTCTCACTGGGCCGACCGTCAGATCCTTCACCGCAACCGGCAGATCCACGCCGCTCTGCGTCTCGTCGGCTGGCTCAAGCAGCGCTTCGGGATCAGGATGCGGGACGTCATCGGGCACGCGATGGCCAACCACAGCCACTACTTCAAGGACCTCGAGGGATGGCGGAACGACCACACCGACTGGCTGCGCCGCGACGTGCTCGAGTTCCGCCACCGGCTTCGGAGGCTGCTGCGGCGGTGACCCCCTCGTGAGCCTGGTCCATCTGATCCGGGATTCCGAACGGGAGCCCGAGGGGGCGCTGATCCTCAACCATGGCCGGGGCACGGATGAGCACGACCTCCACGGGCTGCTCGACGAGCTCGACCCCGAGCGCCGCCCGCTGGGTGTGACGCCGGGCGCGCCGTTGACCGACGTCCCACCGGGCGGGCGCCACTGGTACCTGGTGGCGCGGGTCGGCCACCCCGACCCCGAGACCTTCCACCGAAGCTACCAGCTGCTGACCGCCTTCCTCGACGAACTGCTCGAAACTGCCGGAATCGGCTGGGATCGGACCGTAATCGGCGGCTTCTCGATGGGCGCCGTGATGGCCTACGCCGTCGGGCTGGGACCACACAGCCCGTCGCCCGCCGGGATCATGGCCCTGAGCGGCTTCGTCCCCACGGTTGAGGGCTGGCAAGCGCAGCTCGACACGAGGACGGGGCTGCCCGTGCTCATCCACCACGGCCGCAACGATCCGGTCATCGACGTGGACTTCGCACGGCGCGCCCATGCGCTGTTGAGTCGCGCCGGCCTGGAGGTCGACTACCTCGAGACCGACGCCGGACACTGGGTTCCGCCGGAGCTCCTGCCACGGCTACGCCAATTCGTCAAGCAAACCCTGGACCGCTCAGCGACGTGACCATCGACGCCTCGAGCGGGGCGCGCGCACGCCCGAGCCGCGTAGCGTAAACCTCGCCGTCGAGGATGGCGAGCGGAGAGCTGCACGTCGATGTGGTCCCTGGGGCCCGGGCACAGAGCGCTTATTGCGCGAGCTACCTAGGGTGCTGCCCGGGCTATGGAAAACTCGATCTTCGCCGCCGTCCTGTTGCCGCTGGCGTTGGCGGTGATCATGGCGAGCCTCGGGATGTCGCTGATCGCCGAGGACTTCAAACGGGTCTTCGTCAACCCAAAGGGCGTCTCGATTGGGCTCCTCAACCTCGTGTTGCTCTCGCCCCTGCTCGCCTTCGCGGTCGCCCACGCGTTCTCGCTCGAGCCCTCGCTTGCTGTGGGACTGGTCCTACTCGGCGCCTCGCCAGGCGGCACGCTGGCGAATTTGCTGACCCATTTCGCGCGGGGCGACACGGCCCTGTCGATCACGATGACGGCGATCTCGAGCCTGGCGGCGGTCCTCACCGTCCCCCTGTTTCTACGGCTGGCCACCGACCACTTCGGGGCACACGGCCTCGGCGAGCACGTCAGCATGCTCGGCGTGGTCGCACGCGTGCTGTTGATCACCGTGATCCCGCTGGCTGTCGGAATGTGGCTGCGCGCGCGGCGCCCCGAACGGGTCGCGGAGATCGGCGGCACCGTGCGCCGGGTTACGGCCGTGGTCTTCATCTCAGCTGTCGCCGGCGTGATCGTCGCGGAGCACGACCGCGTCCTCGACAACCTCGACGTTGTGGCCGGCGCGGCCGTCACGCTCAACATCATCGCGATGTCGACGTCGTTCGCCATCGCGCGCCTGGTCCGGCTCGATAGCCGGCAGTCGACTGCGATCGCAATCGAGCTCGGCATTCACAATGCCGCGCTTGCGATCGCGGTCGGCGCGACGATCGCCACTGTGCTGACCGTCCCTGCCGCGGTCTACGCAAGCTTCATGTTCATCCCCGCCGGAATCTTCGCCTGGTTGATGTACGGGCGAAACGCAGCAGCGCCGAACTCTCCCTGAAGGCTTCGAAGGTCAGCGTTTCTCGCTGCGGCGCTCGCGAAGGCGCGACCAGAAGCGAACGTATTCTCGCTCGTGTCCGATTCCGGACTCGAGCGAGAGACGGATCCCCTCCGACATATCGGTCTGGTCGAGGAGCTCCTCGTAGGAGTGGAGGCGTCGCTCATGCCGCTCGAGCTGCGTCTCTGCCAGCGAGGCCGGGTCCGCGCCGCAGAACAGCTTCAGCAGGCCAGGATCCCGGAGCTCGTACAGATCGGTGTTCGGGTCCGCTCGCCACTCTCTCAACGCTCTTCGCCCGGCCGCCGAAAGGCGGTACACGCGGCGCCGGCGGCCGCTCTCCTCCCTGCGCTCGTCGAGCAGGCCGGCCTCCGCTAGGCGCGCGCACTCCGTATACAGCTGCGTGTGCGGAATCGACCAGAAGTGGAAGATGCTGACCTGCGCGATCTGTTTCAGCTGATAAGGGGTCGCGGGCTCGAACAGGTCGAGGAGACCGAGCACCGCGTAGGAGGTGTCGCTCAGGCGGGGAGTGGACACGCGATCATGATACAGTCCGGTCAGAACGGTTCGGTGCGAACGATTCAGGAGGCATGATGAGCACGGTCACGGACACTCCCGCCCTCGCCAACGCCCGCCGCGGCTTCGATTCGCTCGAGGAGGAGACGCATCTCGACGGCCTCCCCGTGCGGGGCGAGCTTCCGCCCTGGCTCCGGGGATCGCTGATTCGCACCGGCCCGGCCAAGTGGGAGGTTGGCGATCGCGCCATGAACAATTGGTTCGACGGCTTCGCGATGCTGCACCGCTTCTCTTTCGCGGGCGGCGACGTTTCCTACGCGAATCGCTTCCTCGAGAGCCGCGCCTACCGCGCGGCGCGCGACGAGGGCAGGATCGCCTACTCGGAGTTCGCGACGGACCCATGCCGCTCGCTCTTCCAGCGGGTGAGTGCGATGTTCTCGCCGAAGCTCACCGACAACGCCAACGTCAACCTCACGAAGCTCGGCGAGCGGTTCATCTCGATGACCGAGACGCCGATCCCGGTCGAGTTCGACGCCGAAACGCTGGCTGCGGCAGGGGTTCCCTATGAGCCGCCGGGACAGCTCTCGACCGCCCATCCGCACATGGACCGGGCGACCAAGGGCATGCTGAACTATGCGGCAAAGCTCGGCCCGAGGACCAGCTACCGGTTCTTCCTCCTCCGCCCCGGGAGCTCGAAGCCCGAGGTGATCGCGACGAAGCCCGTGCGTGAGCCCGCCTACATGCACTCGTTCGGGCTCACCGAGCGCTGGCTCGTCCTCGCCGAGTTCCCGTTCGTGGTCAACCCGCCGCGGCTCGCCTTCAGCGGCCGACCCTACATCGAGAACTACCGCTGGAAGCCCGAGCGGGGGACGCGGTTCCACCTCTTCGACCGCGAGACCGGAGAGGGCGTCGGCCCGTTCGAGACCGAGGCCCGCTTCGCCTTCCACCACGTCAACTCCTACGAGGAGGGAGGCGACGTCGTGGTCGACATCTGCACCTTCCCCGACGCTGGGATCGTCGAGGACCTCTACATGGAACGGCTGCGGGCCGGCAAGCCGGTCACTCCCGGGTTCCTGGAGCGCTTCCGTATCTCGCCCGAGGCCGGCATGGTGAGCAGCGAGCGACTGATCGACGAGTCGATCGAGCTGCCGCGGATCAACTACTCCAGATGCAACGAGCGCCCCTACCGCTACGCGTGGGGGGTCGGCATGGGCGGTGGCTGGATCGACCGGATCGTCAAGGCGGACGTGGTCGAGCGCCGCTCGACCGTGTGGTCCGAGGAGGGCTGCTTCCCCGGCGAGCCGGTGTTCGTCGCGGCTCCCGACGCCGATGACGAGGACGAGGGCGTGCTGCTGTCGGTGGTCCTCGACGGCCGCGCGGGCAACTCCTTCCTGCTCGCGCTCGACGCCCGCTCGCTCAATGAGCTGGCCCGCGCCGAGGTTCCGCACCACATCCCGTTCGGTTTCCACGGCCAGTTCGCGCGGGGCTGAGGCGCGGGATCAGCTCCGCAGCTCCGGATAGCCGCATGCAGGAGGATCGCCGGTCAGAAGTCTGACCGTGAAGGCGGCGCGCCAGCCGAGAGATCATTGGAGCTGACTAAGGCTCGTCGGTAGGGCCCGCGATGGCTGGTTAGCGCGCATTTGAAATGGGTAGCTTCGATCTGTTGCCGAGTGACCACCCTCGTCCACACCGAGTCGACTCCGCGTACCTCTGACCTGCGGGCTCATCTGGGCGCCTACCTGGTTGGCGCTGGTGCCACGACCGCGTTGACCGCCGGCGTCCTCGCGGTCTTTCTCTCGCTGGCCACCTTCGTCGCCTTCAACGGTCTTCCGGGCGGCAGCTCGAGCGCCGATGCCGGGCTCGCCTATCTCGGCCCGAACGCCAGCGCCTCGCCCGCGGCGGCTGCAGCCGCCCTCGGGGCGGCGCCGGGCGCGGTGGCGAAGAATCCGGTCCCCGGCTCCCACGGGGCGAGCGCGCCCGCCAGGTCAGGCGGCGGTGTCGCCACCAGCGGCGATCCGTCCTCCGGCGGGGGGCCGACCGACCTCAGCGGTGGTTCCACGAGTCCGGGCAGCCCCGGCGTGACCCCGCCCCCGGTCGGCGTCACTCCGCCGCCGGTCGGCGTCACTCCGCCGCCGGTCGGCGTCACCCCGCCGCCGGTCGACGTCACCCCGCCCCCGGTCGACGTCACCCCGCCGCCGGTCGACGTCACCCCGCCGCCG
>VAYK01000137.1:0-4596 GCA_005884985.1 Actinomycetota bacterium
GATGACCTCGCCGTCGAGCACCAGGAGGCGGATCACGTCCCCGGCGAGCTGTCTTTCGATCAGGAGCCGGCGTTCGTAGCGCGAGGCGGCGAGCACCGCGCGCCGGAGCTCTGAAGCGCTACGGATGTGGCCGGTCACCCCGTCCCCGCCGCTGCCGGTTGCCGGCTTGACGACGCAGGGCACCGGACCGCGGGCGAGAAACGATCGCGCGGCCGAGATCTCTCCGGCTTTGAACGCGAGGTGCTCGGGGACCGGGAGCCCCGCCGCTGTCAGGCGCTCGTACGCAGCGGGCTTGTCGCTGGCGAGAGCCGCCGACTCCGGCGTGTTCAGCAGGGTCGTCTGCCCCACGACGGTCGTGATCGACGACCCCCGGCGGATCTCGAAGCGGCCTGGAGCCGCATCCGTCACGGTCGCGCCGAGCGCGAGGGCGGCATCTCGCCAGAGCTCCCGCGAGATCCGCTGCCGCCGTGCCGCCGCGAGCGCCGCCAACGCTCGGTCGTGTCGAAAACGGCGCCAGGCATGCCCGGGCCCTGTCGAGCGAAGGAGGTCGAGACGCGCGGCAACTCCGTGCCAGCTCGGTAAATGGCGCACGTCAGTGCCCTCGCACCGTCGCGGCTCGAGCCGCCCGAGCGGCCCGCTCATCCCGTTTCAGCTTGGCAGCGCGGGTCGCCCCCACGATCATCCCGCCTCCGCGCCGAAGGGCTGTGAGCGGGACCTGAGATCGCCGATCGAGTCCCCACTCGTCGCGGAGGAAGGTGGGCAGGCCGGCGAGCGCGCGGGTGACGCGTTCGTCCGCCGTCAACCTCAGGAATCGGGTGAATGTGTCCGGCATCGGCCCGAGCACGCTCAGACGACGTCCCGCCGCTCGGTGTGCGAGTACCTCCCGACGTCGTGTGGGCGCGGTCCGTAGCTCCTCGACGACACCTTCCGGCACTGGGGCGTCCAGCTCCTGCCGGAGGAACGACAGTGCGTCGTGGACACGTAGGGTGGCCCGCAGCCGCGTTGCTTGCCGGACCAGCCGCTCCCAGTCGATGTCCGAATCCGGCGCGCGCAGCACCGCGAAGGAATCGGGGATCCACGTCAGGCTCGGCCAGTGGCTCAGCCTGGCGCCGCCGACGCACAAATTCAGGAGTTCGTCCGTCGGGCTCAATCCACGTACAGAAACTCCGCCGAGCTCGAACTCGACCGTGGGCGCGAACAGGTCCTCGGGCTCCACGCGTTCCGGGACGGAGAATTCGTGAAAGAGCCGCCAGTAGAGGACGCACACGTCCCCGTTTGCCGTTCGGTAGGCCGCGTTGTGCCGGCCGCGGAGGAACGCCTCCGAGGGCTCGAGCGGTCCGCTCCAGCCCGCCTCCGAGAGGGCGCGGGCCGCATCCGCGACTCGCTCGGGGCGAACCAGGAGGTGAAGTCGTTCGACGGCGCGCAGCCCGAGGTCCCGGTAGTAGCGAGCGGGCAGCTCCCAGCTGCTGACGACGAGCGGCTCTGCGTCTCCGTCCCTGACTGCTTTCAGCGCAGCCTTCAGCCGGTCGAGCGCGAGTTGGTTGACGTACCACGTTCGCCGGTAGATCCCGCGCAGCTTCGGGAGAGCAGGATCGTCGATTCCGAGACGGTCGAGCTGGCGGTAGATGAGCGGGAGGAGCCGTTGTTCGACGACCTCGGGATCGTCGAGGTCGAACCCTGGGCGAAGGCTGCGCCACGCAGCCGCAGCCCGTTCGTCGTCCAAGAGCGCTGCGCGTAAGAGCAGCTTCTGCCGTTCGCTAGGCCAAAACGATCCCACGAATGTGTTCCCGGTCACTGTTCGGTCGCGGGGAGCTGCTCGTTCAGCCCTCAGGGGACTGTCCGGGATCGGTGACCATCCGGTCCGCATCGTCGCCTGCAACGCGGCGGCGATCGAGAGCCGCCTTGAGCACATGCAGGTACTGCGGCTTGAACTCTCGTTCACGGATCCCGTTGTTCTCCGCGTGCAGGCGCCTCTCGAGCACGACGATCGGCGGAACCGCGCCCACCCCGATCCCGACCTTCAGGTCGGTCGAGAACGGGCCGACCCGGAAGAAGGCGTCGCGCTTGACCAACATGAGATTCGGCGTCGGCCACGGAAGATCCTGATTCGGGGCGCGTAGGAGCGCCCGCGCCTCGTCGTCGAGATCCGGGCTCAGAAACTCGGTGACGTGGCCGTAGACGACGTCGAGCTCTGGGTCAGCATCGAAGACCGCGAGTTGTCGCTCGAGCTTCTCCGGCGGGAACCGATCGTCTGCGTCGAGGAAGGCAAAGAAGTCCCCCGTCGCCTCACGGACTGCTCGGTTGCGCGAGGCGGCCATCCCGCCACGCTCCTGCCGGATACAGCGGACGGGCACGCCGTACGACTCGGCAATCGCGCCGCTGTCGTCGGTCGATCCGTCGTCGACCACGATCAGCTCGTGCACGGGCCGCGTCTGGGCAAGGACGCTCTCGATCGCCTCGCCGAGGTACCGGCCACCGTTGTAGACGCCGATCATGACCGTGACGCGTGCGTCCGTGCTCATTCGGCACCTGCCCCCTTCAGCCCTCGGCTCCGGTCGAGCTTCGCCTTGAGCGAGCGTAGCCGGGGATCCTTCTCCGGCCAGGAGGCGAAGCTGATGTTGTCGCCGTGGTAACGCCTGAAGAGGACGATGTCCGGCAACACGGCGACCTCGTAGCCGAGCTCTCGCAGCCGGAAGAGGAGGTCCATGTTCTCGTGGCTCCGGTACGACTCATCGTATCCGCCGAGCTCGCGCAGCACCGACGTGCGGAAGACGGCGGACGGCAAGGGAATGCCGTCTAGTTCACCGTAGATCGGGTCGCGCGTGAGCGTCGGCGGCGGGTCGATCCAGCGCTGGCGGCCGAGGACGCAACCGACTCGGGGATGATCCAGGAAGTGCCCGATCTGCGCTTTGAGCTTGCCTGGCGGGACGAAGTCGTCGGAATCGTGGATGCCGAGGAACTCACCCGCCGCCGCCGCCAAACCCGCGTTCCGCGCAGCCGCTGGGCCCTGGTTTTCCTGCTGGATCACACGAACCTGCGGGATCGACCGCGCGATCTCGGCGCTCCCGTCGGTCGAGCCGTCGTCGACGACGATCACCTCGAAGCCTCGCCCAGGAAATGCTCGCTGTTGTACACAGGCACGACCAGGCTGACAAGCGGACCCCTCATGCGAGGATCTCCAGGATGGCGTCGGGGATGCTCGCCGATTCCGACCCCACCTCCAGAACGTAGGCGGGCAGCCCCTTGACGAGGCGCGCGAGCTTCGAAAGGGCCTCTGGTTGCGGTGGACGGCGCTGGAGGATCGTGCTGGGCGCAAGGGCCGCCAGCGCCGCGGACTGAGTCGCCCCGACGATGCGCGCCACTCGTGTTTCCGTGACCCTCGGCATCACGATCGCGCGCAGAGGGAAGCCGGTCGTCACCGCCTGCGGGAATGCGCGCGGCACGTAAAGCACGGCTTTCTCGTCCTCGACCCGATCGGCGTTCGCAACCGCGGCACGAAGGTGGGGGAGGCGACCGAGATCCGAAGGATGGACTTTGCCGGAGCAGTAGAGACTGTGAACGTACGGCTCCTCGCCGCTGCTCAGCGCGACGTAGTCGTCCCCTGCATACCGGAGTCGTCGGTCGCTAAGGGTCGAGAGCGCGGTCGTCGACTTTCCGGATCCGCCCCGGCCGACGAGCAGCACCCCTCCCGAGGGCGTACCGACCGCGCCGCCGTGAACATGCTGGTAGCCACGGGCACTCAGCCACCAGCTCAACAGGTGGCGGAAGGGTGCGGCGTAGTCCCAGTGAGGGAGCCGGCGCATGTCGGGGGTCCAGAACCACCCGACGTCGCCGGGGGCGGCGAGGACGCTGAGGACGTCAGGCCCCGGCTGGTGTAATGCCTGGAAGTTGGCGTCGTCGTAGTGGTACGACAGCCCGGGACCGCTGGCGTCGGGCGGCAACGCGGCCTCCGAACCTAGGCGCGGGGCGAACTCCGGTCGCGGGGTGGACGCGGAGGCAGCGTCCCAGGCGTGGAGCGTGAGGGCCGGCGCAGCTTCGCTCTGCGGAAGGTACTCGACCAGCTCGCCGTTCGCCTCGGCCGACTGGTCAAACGAGCTCTGGAGGCCGGCGAGGCCGTTCTCCGCCAAGGCCGCGCGACCGGCCGTGACCGCTGACGGGCTGGCAGAAGTGCGCTCAGTCACCGGCCTCGGACTCGGCCGCATGCGGCCAACCCCGGGGACCGACTTTGTGGACCGGGTCGAGCAGGATCAGGTCCTGCATGTCCGTGTGCTTTTCGAGCATAGGAGCGGAGAACGGCACGCGCCCGTTCGCTTCCTGAGGGGGAGCGGCCCGGTCCGCCGCGCTACCTCCGTCGCCCGGCTCGACGAGACCTTCGCCTGCGAGCTCGTCGAGTAGCTTTCCGACCGCGGCGCCGATCGTCTCGGGCGAGGCGTCGTAGCGCCGGTGAAGCAAATCCGCGATCTGCCGTTCGTCCGCGCCGGACTCGATGCCCTGCCAGATGTCGGCGGATGCGTCGCGGAGGCTGTAGTAGCTGCCGGTTTCGAGATCGATGACGATGACCTCGCCCTCGATCGTCTCGTGCATAACGTTCGGGCT
>VAYK01000137.1:4604-5901 GCA_005884985.1 Actinomycetota bacterium
CCGAAACGACCTGCGAGTCTCCCCCATTTATCCGTGCCGGGGTCCGATAAGAGCCTTCTTGCCCTCGAAGGCGATCACGTGGAGCGCGGTAAGAGGCGGCATCGCCCAAAACGGCGAGGCCCAGCGCCGGAGCTGCACGTCGACGAACGTTGGCGCCCGAAGCTCGCCGAGTTGTCGGGCCCAGATCCGGGTCGCGTTCGGCCTCTTGCCCTCGCCGAGCAACCAGTCGATCGTCCGCTCCGTCGTTTGCCACAGACGATTCCAGCCCCATTCCGCCGCCACCTGCGACAGCTCGCTCGCATCGAGCGATGCGGCCACGGCCGCCACGTCGATGAGGTCGCGCAGACGCTCGAGGGGACGCTCGGCCCAGGCGTGGCCCGCGAGCAGCACCGCGTGATGTACCGGCGCCGGGGCAAGAAGACCCGGCACGTCCACGGCTGCCGGCACGGCCGCTTCGAAGAGCGCCTGCGTCGAAGGCGGACGAAGCCCCGTTGGAGACTTGACGGTCTTGTGTAGCTCGATCGCGAGCGGGACCCCCGGCAGCTCGATCGGATTCATGTGGTAGAAGCCCGGTGAGACGCCCTTCAGCCGAAGGGCTCGCACGAAGCCGGCGCCCAGCAGCTCGTCCCAGGCAACCTGTGCATCGCCGACCATGACGTCGAGATCGACGAGCATGCGTGCCCGGCCGGGATAGAGCGCCGCGATCTCCGGCCCCTTGAGCACGAGCATCGGACCGTCGTACGCAGCGCGTGCCCGCCTGAGTACGGATGGCGCGATCAGGTTCATCATCCGAGCTGCCCGCTCTTCCGGGAGAAGCGCCTCCGGCACCGCCTCGCCACGTCTCCGTAATCGTTCCGCGAGTAGTGGCGCAACGCCATGCTTGCTGGCGGCGTCAGCGTCGAGCCGCTCGAGGAGCCGATCGACGGTCGCCCAGAAGTCCGAGACCGTCTGCGTCGGCTCGGCGAGCTCCGGAACGGGTTTTGGCTGTGTCATGACGCCGCGAACGTATCGGGTCCTGCGCTAGCTCTGCCCGTCCCGCAGCCCCTCGGCGTCGTCCTCGGGCATGAAGCCAAGCTCCGCCTCGGCATCGGCGATATCCCAGAACCGCCAGGTGTTGTCGGAAACGCCGTAGTAGACGCCGAACATGAAATTCGGCGGCACCTCGAGCGCGCGCTCGCAGAGCCGGATGAGATCTGCGTGCGTCAGGAAGGTCGCGAAGTGCCGGGGCGTCTGCGGTCGATCCTCGACCAGGACGGTTCCGATGCGCAGACAGATCGTCGAGAGGCCGAAGGCATCC
>VAYK01000140.1:0-340 GCA_005884985.1 Actinomycetota bacterium
GCTTGCGCATGTCGTAGGCCTGCCGCGGGTTCGCCGGGACGAGGTCGAGCAGCTCGTCGCACGAGCGATCGACCGGATCGGCGGACTCGACGATCGGCGGCTTGTCGAGGTTCGAGCTCGGGAAGTACCCGAGGTACTTGCGGACCGTCTCGATGCACTCCTCGTCGTTGGCGACCTCGAGGTCGGCCACACCGCTCACCTTCGTGTGCACCGCGGAGCCGCCCATCTCCTCGGCCGTGACGTCCTCGCCCACCGCGGCCTTCACGAGCGGCGGTCCGCCGAGCGCCATGTTCGACGTGCCCTTCACCATCGGCACGAAGTCGGCGAGCCCGGGGATGTA
>VAYK01000140.1:494-7695 GCA_005884985.1 Actinomycetota bacterium
TCCCCGACCATGCCGATGGAGCCGGCCATCACGGTGAAGTCGTAGGCGATCACCGCAGCGCGGCGCCCGTTCACCCGGCCCACCCCGCACACGCACCCGTCCGCCGGCGTGAACTTCCCCTGCATCTGCGGCGACGGCCCCTGATGGTGGGCGAGCAGCCCCATCTCCTCGAACGTCCCGGGATCGAACAGGAGATCCAGACGCTCGCGAACGGTGAGCTTGCCCAGCGACCGTTGTCGCTCGACCTTGTCGGCGCCACCGCCTTCTCGGAACTCCGCCTTCTTCTCGCGGAGCTGCTCGGCGGCCTCGCGCATGGTGGGACCCGAGTACACGAGTGTCGGCATCGGCTTCGCAGGCGTATCGGGCGTTGCGGCAGGTTCGGCCGGCGGGGTGGGTTCAGCCATCGATACCTCCTGTGGCCCTTCGCCGGGACCGGTCGTCCCGATGCCTACCCGGGCTCGTTCTGCTGGAGGTTAGCGCCCCTTCCACTCGGGCGCGCGTTTCTGCAGGAACGCGCTGACGCCCTCGGCGACATCCTCAGCCTGCAGGTTCAGAGTGAGCATCCCGTTCAGGAACTCGACCGCGTCGGCGAAGGCCATGTCCTGTGCCCGGTAGAAGGACCGCTTCCCGAGCCGGAGGATGAGCGGGCTCTTGGACGAGAGCGTTTCCACGTACTCGTCGATCGACGAGTCGAGCTCCGCGCGTGGAACCGACCGGTTCACGATCCCCCATCGCTCCGCCTCGCGGGCGTCGATCTTCCGTCCGGTGAGCATCATCTCGAGCGCGACCTTCCGCGGCACGTTGCGCTGGATCACCGACGTGATGATGTGCGGCCAGAGCCCCACGTCGATCTCGGGAGTGCCGATCGTCGCATCGTCCACAGCGACGACGATGTCCGCGGCGAGCATGAGCCCGTAGCCGCCGCCGAGCGCGTGCCCGTTCACACGAGCGAGGACAGGTTTCGGATGCGACTGCATAGCGACAAAGACCTCGCCGAGTTGACCACGCGCTCGGTGCTGGTCGGCGCTCGAAGCGTCGGTCGCGAACCCGCCGAGGTCGCCGCCCGCGCAGAACGCCTTCTCGCCGGCCCCCGTCATCACGACGACGCGAGCGGCATCGTCGTCCGCAGCGCGCCGCAACCCCTCGAGCAGGCCCGAGGTCACCTCCGGGTTCAGCGCGTTGCGCCGCTCCTCCCGAGCGATCGTGATCCACGCAGCAGATCCACGGAGGTCATACCGAACGACGTCGCTCACTTCCCGAGCAACCCCGTGTCGTACTCACCTGAACGGAACGGCTCGTCGTTCCACACATCGATCAGCGCCGGGATGTTGGTCTTGATCCCTTCGATGTGCAACCTGTCGAGTATCAAGGTGTGCAGCGCACTGTTTCGATTACCGCCATGGACGACGACCTTGCCGACGAGCGGGTCGTAATACATCGGCACTTCGTCCCCAGCGTCGTACCCGAAATCGAATCGCCACTGATGGTGCTCCCAGGGCAGGTCGAAATCGAGCCGAGTGATTCGCCCGGGGGAGGGAAGAAACGTCTTGGGATCCTCGGCGTAGATCCGGCACTCGATGGCGTGACCGTTCCGCGCGGGCGTCTCCCTCAGCGACATGCCGTCGCCGCTTGCGATGCGGAGTTGCTCCGCGACGAGGTCGACGCCGGTCGTCATCTCCGTCACAGGGTGCTCCACCTGCAGTCGCGCGTTGACCTCGAGGAAGAAGAACTCCTTTTCCGGAGTGAGGATGCACTCGACCGTGCCTGCGCCGACGTAGCCGATCGCCCGCATCGACTCGAGCGCCGCCTCGCAGATGGTGTTACGGAGGTTCCGGTCGAGCGCCGGGGACGGCGTCTCCTCGATGACCTTCTGGTGCCGCCGCTGCACGGAGCACTCACGCTCGTACAGGTGAATCGCGTGGGGCGGGGCTTGCCCCCGCCGCTCGTCGAACAGCACCTGGACCTCGATGTGCCGGGCGTGCTCCACGTACCGCTCCAGGTACACGGACGGGTCCGCGAAGAAACGGGCTCCACGAGTGGACGCCGTCTCCACCGCCTTCGCCAGCTCGGCTTCGTCTCGCGCGATCCCCATACCGATCCCGCCACCGCCGCTCACGGCCTTCACCATGACCGGGAATCCGACCTCCCCCGACGCCTCGATTGCCTCCTCGGATGACGTGAACGGACCAGCCGACGGCAACACCGGGAACCCGCTCTTCTCGAATGCGGCGCGGCAGGCGACCTTGTCGCCGGCCAGCTCGAGGACGTCAGGTGGCGGACCGATCCACTCGACCCCGGCGTCGACCACGGCTTCCGCGAGCTTCGCCGACTCGGACAGGAACCCGTATCCGGGGTGCACCGCGTCCGCCCCCGAGCGCAGCGCCGCCTCCACGATCGCGGCGGGGTTCAGGTACGACGCCGGCGCCGGGGCGTCGCCGATCAGCTCCGCGGCGTCGGCCTCCCGGACGTGCTTCGCCCCAGCGTCGGCCTCGGAATGGACGGCGACCCCGCGCACGCCGAGCGTGCGGAGGGTGCGAAGGATCCGGCAGGCGATCTCGCCGCGGTTCGCTACCAGGACAGATTCGAACAAACCGCGCGAAGGATACGGTCTCCGGCCCACTCGAGGGGCCGCGGACCGGCCGCTAGGGCGCCGCGGCCTCGTTCGAACGAGCCAGCTCGGTCGCGAGCTGGCGGATCGCTTCCCCGGGGTACCGCCGGTGCCCACCCAGCGTCCTCGAATGGGGAAGCTTGCCCTCACGCGCCCACCTGGTCACCGTCTTCGGCGAGACATGCAGAATGTCGGCGACCTCCGCCGTGGTGAGATACGTGTGCATTCTCTTGTCGACCAAGGCAGCACCACCCCCCTTGGGTCCAGACAGCATGCCACAACGGCGCGCTCGACGCACCCCGGAACTTTCGGACCGATTCGTGACTGGCTAGGCCTTGCCGGGGGCCAGATGCTTCCCCCGGTAGTTCGGGAACGCGATCTCCGTGTGCTGCCAACAGTACGGGCCGTCGTTGTAGACGGACAGGCGCGTCGAACACCCCTCCGCGGCGCATACCCTGCCGGTGGGGGTCTGACGAGACGGTTCGGGGAGATGTCCCGGTCGCGTGCCTTTCATGGCCTCCGAAAAGCTGTTCGCTCCTCGAAAGGGCGAGGTTCGAGCGATGGGGGCTATTCAGCCGAAGGAGGTTCGGATCAGGACGATTCGTCGGAGAGGAGGGCCCGGATACGGGAGACCAGCTCCTCCGGGGCCGCGCTCGGCCCGCACTTCTTCGCCACGATCTTGCGAAGGGTCACCCGGAACTCCTTTCGCTCCAGGCACCCCCCGCATTCCGCCAGATGCTCCTGGATGTGCTTCGACTCGGTCGCGTCCAGCTCGCGATCGAGGAAGAGCTCGATCTCGCGGAGGACGTGCTCGCAGTCAATCATCGACCAGCCCACGCTCCTTCACCTTGTCCCACAACCGTTTCTCGAGCGCTTTCCTTCCCCTGTGCAGCCGGGACATGACCGTCCCGATGGGCACGTCGACGATCTCGGCGATCTCCTTGTAGGAGAACCCCTCCACGTCGGCCAGCCACACGGCCATGCGGAACGCCTCCGGCAGCGAGTCCAGGGCGGCCTTGACGTCCTCATCCGGGATCGACTCGAGCACGGTGGACTCGGCCGACGCTACGGCTCCGCGCCCACCGAGGCGCTCGTAGAGGTACCACTCCGGGAGCTCGTCCTCGAGGACCGTCTGCGGCTCCCGGCGCTGCTTCCGGTAGGAGATGATGAAGGTGTTCGTGAGGATCCGGTACAGCCAGGCCTTGATGTTCGTGCCCTCGGTGAACCCCGAAAACCCCCGGTAGGCGCGGAGGAACGTCTCCTGGACGAGGTCCTCGGCGTCCGCCGGGTTCCGTGTCATGCGCAGGGCGGCCGAGTACAGGTTGGGCATGAGCGGCAGGGCGTCACGCTCGAATCGTGCACGGAGGCCGGCGCCATCGGAGCCCCGTTCCGGGAGCCGCACGGGCTTCGCGACCTGATGGACCTCCTCCGCCATGGCCCCCCAGGATAGGCGAGGATCACCCGGCTGTGGGTCGCCCATCGAACCCGTGTCACAGCCCCATGAAGGTGGGAAGATTGACCCGTGGCCGACAACGACGGCAAGAAACCCCGTAGCCCGTTCTCGCTTTTCGACGGGTCGAACCGAACCGGTGACAACAAAGGCCGGTGGCGGTTCTCATTGTGGTGGTTGCTGGCGCTCGTCATCGTGGTGTGGCTGCTGCGCGGACTCGCGATTCCTGGACCGACCACGATCAATTACTCGCAGTTCCTGAATCTCGCCGCGCGCGGCCAGGTCACCGGCACGGTCACCGTCTCCGCGACGAGCGTGTCCGGGACCTATGAAGCCAACAGCGGGAAGCACGCATTCACCGCCACGCGGCCGCCGTCGGACAACGCCGCCGAGCTCGAATCGTTCCTGCAGCGCCACCACGTCACGTTCACGGGCTCGCAGCCGAGCGCGTTCGCGAACATCCTCGTGTCGTGGCTCATCCCGATCCTCCTGCTCGGCGTGGTCTGGTACTTCCTGATCCGGCGGATGGGTGGTGGCGCGGCCAGCGCGCTCAACCTCGGGCGGAACCGCGCGAAGATCTACGACCGCAAGGAGATGAAGACGACCTTCGCGGACGTCGCCGGCCTCGACGAGGCCGTGCAGGAGCTCCGCGAGATCGTCGACTTCCTGAAGAACCCCCGGAAGTACCAGCGCCTCGGCGGCCGGAGTCCGCCGGGCTGCGGGAAGACCTTGCTGGCCCGGGCCGTGGCCGGTGAGGCCAACGTCCCGTTCTTCTTCATGTCGGGCTCGGAGTTCGTGGAGATGTTCGTCGGGCTCGGCGCGGCGCGCGTGCGTGACCTGTTCAGCCAGGCCAAGGAGAAGGCCCCGGCGCTGGTGTTCCTCGACGAGCTCGACACGATCGGCAAGGGCCGTGGCGGCGCGATCGGCTCGGGCCTCGGCTCGCACGACGAGCGTGAGCAGACGCTGAACCAGCTCCTCGTCGAGATGGACGGCTTCGACGCGTCCAAGGGCGTGATCATCATGGCCGCCACGAACCGTCCCGACGTCCTCGATCCCGCTCTGGTGCGCCCCGGCCGGTTCGACCGTCAGGTCGTGGTGGACCGTCCGGACCTTCGCGGACGCGAGGCCATCCTGAAGGTGCACGCGAGGAGCGTCGCGATCGATGCGAGCGTCGACCTCAGGGTGCTCGCCTCGCGGACCCCGGGCTTCACCGGCGCCGACCTCGCCAACGTGGTGAACGAGGCGGCGTTGCTCGCCGCACGCCGGGAGAAGGACTCCGTGACGATGGCGGAGCTCGAGGAAGCGATCGATCGGGTCGTCGCGGGGCTCGAGCGCAAGAGCCGCGTCATCAGTCCGCGAGAACGCGAGATCGTCGCGGTGCACGAGATGGGCCACGCGCTGGTCGCGTTGACCGTTCCCACCGGGGATCCCGTCCACCGCGTGTCCATCATCCCGCGGGGGGCGGCGGCCCTCGGGATGACCATGCAACGCCCGCTCGAGGACCGGTACCTCCTGCAGGAGCCGGAGCTCCTCGACCGGCTCGTCATCTTCCTCGGCGGCAGGACGGCTGAGGAGATCGCCTTCAAGCAGATCTCGACCGGCGCGCAGGACGACCTCCAGAAGGCCACCGACATCGCCAGGGCCATGGTCATCGAGTACGGCATGAGCGACCGGCTCGGGCCGCTCTCGTTCGGTCGCGACGGCTTCCGTGGCAACGAAGGCAGATTGCTGTTCCCCGGTGAGGGGCCCCAGATGTCCGAGACCACCGCGAACGTCGTGGACGAGGAGGTCTCGAGGATGATCAACGAGGCGCACGACCGAGCGCGCGAGATCCTCCAGGAGCGAAGCGACCTCCTCGCCCGACTGTCGAAGGTCCTGATGACCCAGGAGGTCATCGACGGCAAGGACCTCGACGACTACGTCGAGGGTCGCAGGCCCATCCCCACCGTCGAGGAGGCCGAGGCCGCCCGCGACCAGGCCGCCACCGAGCAGCTGCCTGGTCCCTCGATCGTCGCGTCGCCCTCGGACTAACGCCCCGATCCGCCGCCGGAGACCGTGAGGTCGGTCCGACCTCGCCACCGCTCCAGGAACCGATAGAAGTTGCGTTTGGAGAGCCTGGCCCGTTCCTCCTCCGGGGTATTCGCCCACATCCGATGCTCGTGGCGCTCGAGCGGAAGCGGCACCACGACCGCTCGCAGTCCCTGATCCTTCACCCGGAAGGAGAACTCGATGTCGGCGGTTCGGTAGAAGCGGAACTTCTCATCGAAGAAGCCGGCCCGTCGGAGGATCTCGCGGCGGAATGCCATGAGGTAGCCCTCCACGGCGTCGCAGTCCGGCCCCTCGGTGTCGCGGAAATCACGCAGGTCGTCTGTGACGATGCCGAAGGGGCCGCAGATGCCGACCTCCGGATCGCTCAGGGTCTCGCGGATCGGCGTCAGGATGTCGCCGGCCGGCTCGATGGAACCGTCGATCACGATCACGATCTCGCCGGCGGTGCGCTTCAGCCCGGCGTTCCGGGCGATCGCCCACCCGGGATCGCGATCGAGTGCGATCACCTCGACGTCGCCGGGCCACTCCGTGTCAGAACCGGCCGCGTCGACGATGACGTGCTGGACGCCCGTGTCGCTACCATGGCGGCGGAACCCCTCGATGCCTCGGGCGACGTCCTCGGACCAGCCCTGCACGATCCAGTGGACGGAGAACTCGTACATCGGATGTTGCTCGAGCACGGATTCGACCTCTTCGGGCCGGAGACGCCGTTCGGAGACCGGCGTGAGCTCGAAACCTTCGGCTGTGTCAACAACCTCGTAGCCGAGTTCGCGGATCCGGTCCCGCAGCTCGTCCGCCGCTGCGAAGTCCTTCGCCGCCCGCCTCTCGCGCCGGTCCTCGGCGAGCTTCCTGGCTTCGTCTTCGCTCATGGACCGCGACCGCGGATGAAGTCGAGGACGGCGGCGTCCGCTTCGTCGGCACGTTCCGAGTGGTACAGGTGTCCGGCTCCCTCGAGGAGATGGAGCTCGGCGCCCGGGATCCGCTCGGCGAGGATGTAGCCGTTCTCGACGGCCACGGTTCGATCCTCCGTACCGTGGAGGACGAGCGTCGGCCGATCGATCTCCCACAGCCGCTTGCCGACGTCGAAGCCCTGC
>VAYK01000141.1 GCA_005884985.1 Actinomycetota bacterium
GATCTGACGGATCTCGACCTCGGTCTCCTCGAAGGGCGCCCGCTTGAGCCACTCGATCGCTTCCGCCTTCGACTTGCACTGCCAGAGCCAGAAGCCGGCCACGAGCTCCTTGGCCTCGGTGAAGGGGCCGTCGATCACCGTCTTCTTGCCGCCCGAGAACTTCACGCGCGCGCCCTTGGAGGTGGGCTGGAGGCCCTCGCCCGCGAGCATCACGCCCGCCTTGACCAGCTCTTCGTTAAACTTGCCCATCGCGGTGAGGAGCTTGGTGTCCGGAAGGACGCCCGCTTCCGAGTTCTTGTCCGCCTTGACCAGCACCATGAATCGCATCGGGTCTCTCCTTTTTCTTCCGCCTTCACTAGTACGACGAACGGGGGCCGGACAGATCGACACGTTCGTCGATTATTGGCGGCCGCCCGTAAGGGACTGCGGATGAAAAACTTAGACGCTGGTGCGCCGTCGCAGCGGGATCAATTCCTTGAGGCGAGGCTCGCGCAGGTAGATGCCGAGCCAGACCTCGTGCCCCCGACGTACCCGGCCAGGAGGATGGCTCCCAGAACCGACGTCGCGGGGATCAGGTAGATCACGACGCAGGTGAGCTCGAGGATCCCGAGGGGCAGGACCATGGGAGTGGGCAGTCCCAGGTGAGTCATGGCCTGATCCATATCCGGCCCTCCCTTGAACTTGATGAAGGCGCTGAACAGGAACAGCAGCGATGCCAGTACGGAGAGGACCCACCCCACCCACACGATCTTCTTGCTCGCGGCCACGATGCCTCCTCGATCCCCGGAAGTTGTGAGTATACCCAGGAGTGCCCGACGCTTGGGTAAGCTGGGACGATGCCTCCGAAGCGAGCGGCCCCGGCGCAACGGTCGCTGTTCGAATCGAGCCCGGGCGTCCTCGCCGACGACGAGAGGGGACGGATCGCCTACACCCCCGGGTTGGTGGCCCCCACGGTCGCGCAGGCGTGGTTCGAGGCGCTGCGCGATGGTGTCGAGTGGAAGGCGGAGCGCCGCCGGATGTACGACCGCGACGTCGACGTCCCCCGCCTCACCGCGCACTTCCGCCTCGACAGCGACGCCGGCCAGGGCGAACGCGTGCCCGCGCCCATCCGCGAGGCGGCGCGCGCGGTCCTCGCGCGCACGGGCGTGCCCTTCACCACCGTCGGCCTCAACCGGTACCGCGACGGGCGCGACAGCGTGGCCCCCCACAACGATCATCTCGACGAGCTCGCGGAGGGGTTTCCGATCGCGCTCCTGTCCCTGGGCGCCACGCGGCGGATGACGATCCGGGCGAAGGCGCCGCCACGGCGCCTCCTGCACGTCGACCTGGAAAGCGGCAGCCTCCTGATGATGAGCTACGAGACGCAGCTCCATTACACCCACGGGGTCCCGAAGGTCGCGCACCCGGTCGGGGAGCGGATCAGCCTGGCCTTTCGCGTGAAGCCCGCGCGCGCATCGTCGGAGGACGACACGCGCCGCGACTTCTATCGATAGACTCCCGTCGTGGACACGCTGAGCATCCGGGCGGCCCGGCGGCTGGCCCTGGCCCGGGCGGGCCTCCTGACTCCCGAGCGCACTGGCTTGCCGCGCCGCGCGCGGGGACGCGGTCCGTCCGCCTTCGCCTCCGCGCACCGCGTCATCCGCCGCTTCGGCTACCTCCAGCTCGACACCGTCTCCGTGGCCGGAGCGCGCAGCCATACGATCGTCCTGCTCTCGCGCCTCGAGGGGCTGGAGGCGACCGTCGGCGAGGAGCTGCTGCGGCCGGGCGCGCCGATCTTCGAGTACTGGGGACACGAGGCGAGCTGGATCCCGCTGTCCCTGTATCCGGCGTTCGAGTTCCGGCGCCGCGAGTTCCGCAGCCATCCCTGGTGGGGCGACCTCATCCGCGAGCATCCGAAGGTCGCGCGCGATCTGCGGCGTCGCATTCGCGACGAGGGGCCCCTGCGCTCCGCGGACATGGAGGGGCGGGGCAGCAAGGGGTGGTGGGACGTCGGCGTGATGAAGCGCGTCGCCTCCTCCCTGTGGTCGAGCGGCGAGCTGGCCATCCGCGAGCGCCGCAACTTCCAGCGGACCTACGACCTCGCGGAGCGGGTGATTCCGGATGATCTGCGCCGCCGGCCGCTGTCCACCGCCGAGGGCCTGGAGGCGCTGCTGCTCAGCGCGCTCGACGGTCACGGCTGGGCGACCACGGGAACGCTGGCCGCCACCTGGCGGCTGAAGAACCGCAAGGCGGAGCTCCTGGCCACGCTGCGTCGGCTGCAGGAGAAGGGCGCCGTCCTCGCCTGCGCGCTGGAGGGCCCCGAGGGAACGCCCACCATGGGCTGGATCCGCCCCGAGCACCGCGAGCAGGCGGCACAGGTCGAACGGGCACGGCCGCGCGCGGATGCTGGCGTGCTCCTCTCGCCCTTCGATCCCCTGCTGTGGGACCGCGCGCGGGTGGCCCGCCTCTTCGGTTTCGACGCGCTGCTCGAGATCTTCAAGCCCGCGCCGCAGCGCGTCTACGGCTA
>VAYK01000142.1 GCA_005884985.1 Actinomycetota bacterium
TCGACGGTGCCGTTGCGGGGCCCGGGCACCGCGCCCTTGACGAGCAGCAGGTTGCGCTTCGAGTCAACCTCCACCACCTCGAGGCGTCGCTGGGTGACGCGCTTGCCGCCCATGCGACCTGGCATCCCGATGCCCTTGAAGACCCGTGCCGGGTCGGCGCTGGCCCCGATCGAGCCCGGAGCGCGAACGTTATGCGAGCCGTGCGTCACGGGTCCGCGGCTGAAGTTGTGGCGACGGACTGTGCCCGCAAACCCCTTGCCGATCGCGACCCCGGAGACCTTCACCTGCTGCCCTGGCTCGAACTGGTCGACCGTAAGGAGCTCGCCGACCTGATGATCTGGGGTGTCGCGGAACTCGACCAGTGCCCTGGCGGGGGGAGCGCCCGCCTTCTTCAGGTGTCCGAGCTCCGCCTTGCTGAGCTTGCGCTCCGGCACCTCTCCGAAGGCGAGCTGCACGGCAGCGTAGCCGTCTCGGTCGGCGTCGCGGACGGCGGTGACCGGACACGGGCCGGCCTCGATCACCGTGACGGGGACCCGGGTGCCGTCCTCCGCGAACACCTGCGTCATCCCGAGCTTCTTGCCGATGATCGCCGCCATCAGATGATCTAAGTCTTGATCTCGATGTCCACTCCGGCCGGGAGCGCATCCAGACGCTGGAGGGAATCGATCGTCTTCGGCGTCGGCTGGTGAATGTCGATCAGCCGCTTGTGGGTGCGGATCTCGAAATGCTCCCGCGAGTCCTTGTCCTTGAAGGGCGAGCGAATCACGCAGTAGACATTCTTGTCAGTGGGCAGGGGCACGGGCCCGGCGACGCGCGCGCCGGTGCGTTGGGCCGTCTCCACGATCTCCCGCGCCGCCCGGTCGATGGCGTCGTGGTCGTACGCCTTCAGGCGGATGCGGATCTTGTTCGCTGTTATCGCTGACATCTGTCCTATCGCGCAGATGGGGCGCCGCCCCGATCTTGGGGCGCCGCCCCGGTCGTATGTCCTTCCACTTCTCCCGCGGCTCGGCCGCGGGCCCAATGAGCGGGCCGGCCACCAGGCCGGCCCTCAGCCATTACTCGAGGATCTCGGTGACCACCCCCGAGCCTACAGTGCGACCCCCTTCGCGGATCGCGAACCGAAGGCCCTTGTCCATGGCGATCGGCTGGATCAGCTCAATCGTCATCTCGACGTTGTCTCCCGGCATCACCATCTCAGTGCCCTCGGGGAGGTTCGCGACCCCGGTCACGTCGGTGGTCCTGAAATAGAACTCCTCCTTCTTGAGGCAGTAGACCTCGGACTTGAACTTCGTGTGCGGGGTGATCGAGCCGGGCTTGCACAGCACCTGGCCGCGCTCGATGTCCTCGCGCTTCGTCCCCCGAAGCAGGCAGCCGACGTTGTCGCCGGCCTGCCCCTGATCCAGGATCTTGCGGAACATCTCGACCCCGGTGACCACGGTCTTCTGGGTCGGCTTGATGCCAACGATCTCGACCTCGTCGCCGGTGTTGACGATTCCCTGCTCGATCCGGCCAGTGGCGACCGTGCCGCGACCGGTGATCGAGAAGATGTCCTCGATCGGCATCAGGAATGGCTTGTCGAGGTCGCGCTCGGGCTCGGGGATGTAGGTGTCGAGCGCCTCGGCGAGCTCAAGGATCGCTTGCTTGGCCTCCTCGTCCCCCTCCAGCGCCTTCAGCGCCGAGCCCTTGATCACCGGGGTGTCGTCGCCCGGGAACTCGTACTCCTTGAGCAAGTCGCGGACCTCCTCCTCGACCAGCTCGAGGATCTCCGGGTCGTCGACCATGTCGACCTTGTTCAGGAAGACGACAACGTAGGGCACGTTCACCTGGCGGGCAAGCAGGATGTGCTCGCGCGTCTGCGGCATGGGGCCGTCATCCGCGCCCACCACCAGGATCGCGCCGTCCATCTGCGCGGCGCCCGTGATCATGTTCTTCACATAGTCCTGGTGCCCCGGGCAGTCGACGTGCGCGTAGTGGCGCTTCTCGGTCTCGTACTCGACGTGGGCGGTCGCGATCGTGATCCCGCGCTCCTTCTCCTCGGGGGCGTTGTCGATCGACTCGAACGAACGCACCTCGGTGTCGGAGCCCTGCTCGGCGAGCACCTTGGTGATCGCCGCGGTCAGCGTCGTTTTGCCGTGATCGATGTGACCGATCGTGCCGACGTTGACATGCGGCTTATCGCGCTCGAACTTCTCCTTGGCCATCTCGCTCCTTTAGTGGTGCTCGCGGGTTTCTCTCGAAGTCTGTCTGTTCAAAGCCTCGGCTCGCCAGTCGGGCGAACCCGGGAAATATAGGAAAACCAGGCTCCCATGGGAAAACTACGCCGCAGCCACGGGTTCGGGGCTGCGGTGCTCCACGATCTGCTCTGCGATGTTCGCCGGAACCTCCTCGTAGCGCTCGAACTGCATCGTGTAGGTGGCGCGGCCCTGGGTCGAGGAGCGCAGGTCGGTCGCGTATCCGAACATCTCGCCGAGGGGGACGAATGCCTGGATGGCCACCGCGTTGCCGCGCGGCTCCTGGCCCTGGACCTTGCCGCGCCGCCGTGAGAGGTCGCCGATCACGTCGCCGAGGAACTCCTCGGGGGTGACGACCTCGACCGCCATCACGGGCTCGAGCAGGACGGGGTCGGCGCGGCGGGCGGCCTCCTGAACGGCCATCGAGCCGGCGATCTTGAAGGCCATCTCCGAGGAGTCGACGTCGTGATAGGAGCCGTCGATCAGCTCGACCCGCACGTCGACCATCGGGTAGCCGGCGCGGATCCCGCTTACCAGCGCCTCTTCGATGCCCTGCTCGACCGCCGGAATGAACTCGCTGGGGATCGCCCCGCCCTTGATCTTATTGACGAAGTCGAACCCCTCACCGGGAGCGGGCTCGAGGTTGAGGACCACGTGGCCGTACTGGCCCCGGCCGCCGGTCTGGCGGACGAAGCGGCCCTCGACCTTCTGTGCGGGACGCCGGATCGTCTCCCGGTAGGCGACCTGGGGGCGGCCGACGTTGGCGTCGACGCTGAACTCGCGCAGCAGGCGGTCCACGATCACCTCGAGGTGCAGCTCGCCCATGCCGTGGATCAGGGTCTGGCCGGTCTCATCGTCCGATTCCACTTGGAACGTGGGGTCCTCCTCGGTCAGTCGCGCAAGGCTGGCCGAGAGCTTCTCCTGGTCGGCCTTCGTCTTCGGCTCGATCGCCACCGCGATCACTGGCTCGGGGAACTCGATCGTCTCCAGCACGATCGGGACGTCGGGCGCACAGAGGGTGTCCCCGGTGCCGGTCTGCTTGAGGCCGACGCCAGCGCAGATGTCGCCCGCGAAGCACTCCTGGATCTCCTCCCGGTGGTTGGCGTGCATCATCAACAGTCGGCCGATCCGTTCCGTGCGGCCGTTGGAGGCGTTCAGTACCCGGCTGCCGGCGCTCAGCTTGCCCGAGTAGACGCGGAAGTAGGTGAGCTTGCCGACATAGGGGTCGGCCATCACCTTGAACGCGAGCGCCGCGAATGGCGCGTCCTCGTCGGCGGGCCGCTCGGCTTCGCGACCGTGGCCGTCCTCTCCTTTTCGGGGCGGCTCGATCCCCCGCACCGGCGGCACCTCCAGCGGCGATGGCAGCAGCTCGACGATCGCGTCGAGCAGCGGCTGGACGCCCTTGTTCTTGAACGAGGATCCGCACAGCACCGGGGTCACCCTGGTGTCGAGTGTTGCCCGGTGCAGCGAGGTGGCGATCCGCTCGTGGGGGATCTCCTCGTCGTTCAGGTAGGCCACCATCAACTCGTCGTCGTAGTCGGCGCACGCCTCGATCAGGTGCGTTCGCGCCTCGTGAGCCCGCTTGACCATCTGCTCCGGGATCTCCCGGTAGGAGAACTCGACCCCGAGCTCATCGGTCCACACCAGGGCCTTGTTCTCGATCAGGTCGACCACGCCCTCGAATGAGCTCTCGGTGCCGATCGGCAGCTGGATCGGGAGCGGGTTTGCCCCCAGCCGATCGCGCATCGTTTCGACCGCATTGTCGAAGTCGGCGCCGGTCCGATCCATCTTGTTGACGTAGGCGATCCGGGGGACGCGGTACTTATCGGCCTGGCGCCAGACGGTCTCCGACTGCGGCTCAACGCCGGCGACGGCGTCGAAGATCGCGATCGCACCGTCGAGCACGCGGAGCGAGCGCTCGACCTCGACCGTGAAGTCCACGTGGCCGGGCGTGTCGATGATGTTGATCCGGTGGGCCTTCCACTCGCAGGCGGTGGCAGCCGAGGTGATCGTGATGCCGCGCTCCTGCTCCTGCTCCATCCAGTCCATGACCGCGGCGCCCTCGTGGACCTCACCCATCTTGTGGGTGCGCCCGGTGTAGAAGAGGATGCGCTCGGTGGTCGTCGTCTTGCCGGCGTCGATGTGCGCCATGATCCCGATGTTGCGCGTCTTTTCTAGGGGAAATGTGCGTGCCATTTGTGCGTAAAGTGTCCTGGTCGATGCTCTAGCGAACCGGCGCCTTGGCGCCGCCCTTTAGGAGGAGACGTAGGGCGTCAAAATCAGTATTCGCGCACAAAAAAGGCCCACACGGGCCTGGGGGCGATTGCCAGCTCAGCCCGAAACGCCTATATCGTGCGGCTCTCCATGGAATGGATTCCCGCTCCCACGCCGCGCTCCGCTTGCGTGCGAGCGACGCCTGAATATACCAGAGGCATGACGCCACTCAGGGGGCCCGAATGAGGCTTCGACGCCGGCAAGGCCGGCGCCCGCCGGGGGTCCCCGAACGGGCCCCAGAACGGCCCAACGACTCGCTTGCAAGAGCGCCCGAGGGGGTCGCTCGCACCGCGCTCTGGGCGGTCACGCCCGCGCGCGGCCTCGCCGTGGCCGCGCTTGCGGCGACGATTGCCCTCGGCGCCTCCCAGTTCACCGACTACCGCGCGGTCGAGATCGGCGCTCCCCAATACAGGGCGGTGGAGAACGTGGCGCCCGCCCCCGAGGTGGACCCACGATCGCCACGGTCCGCCCACGGCGTCGTGGTGCTCGCGATCGCGGTCGCGGGGCTGTTCGTGACCGCCTTCGCGGTCGGTCGGAACTGGCGCCTCGCGCGCCTGCTGACAGTCCTGGGCATGGCGGCGATCCTGATCTGTCTGCTGGTCGACGCTCCCCAGGGCTTGCGCGAGGGTAGTTACGCGGTCGACTACGAGGGCGCCAAGGCGATCCTGCTGGCGGGGTTCTGGGCCCAGCTGTGGTCGGCCGTCACGCTCGCGGTGGTCGGCCCTCTGCTCGCGGCTCAGCTGCGAAGCGAGCGCGCCGCGCGCCACCCGCACCAGGCGGGACGGCTCGAAAGGTCGGGCGTCGCAAGCACGTTCCCGGCGTCACAGCGCGGCTCGGGCGTGGAGGGTGCGGCCACGTGAGCCCCGACCGCCCGCCGCTTCGGACGCGCTCGCAGCGCCCCGAGCGCCTGCTCCCCTTCGCGTGCATCGCCGCGGCCACCGCCCTGTTCGCTTCGGAGCTGATGACCACCTTCCAGTTCGTCCCCCCGGGCGGTGGGCCGCCCTGCACCCAACAGGCCGCCGACCGTCACCACTTCGCGATCGCCGTGCTCGCCGTCTTCGCCGTTGGCGCGGTGATCGCGGCGGTGCTCGGCGCCTCGAAGCCGGCGGCGATATCGGTCGCGGTCGCTGGCTTGCTCGCGCTGCTTCTGTTCCTGATTGTCGATCTGCCCGACGCCAACAAGACCGGCACGCTCGGCGACTCGTGCACGTCGATCCCCGGCCAGCCGTTCTTCGACGCCAAGGCGATGCCCCAGGCCGGCTTTTGGCTGGAGATGGTGGGGGCCCTTGCCCTCGCCCTCAGCGGCGCCGCGCTCGCCGCGCTGACCTCGGACCAGCTCGCCACGCTGCGCCCACGCCGGCTCGGCGGCCCGAACGATACGGTCGGCCCGAAACCCTCCACCGCGGCCACGACCCCGCTTCGGGACCCGGACTCGACGCAGGTGGGGCCCAGCAGCGCCGCCCCCGACGACCATGCCGACGCGCGGGCCGACCGGCCCGCGCGCCCCCGCGACGCCCCGCGGGGTTAGGCGGAGGAGAGGCTTCTGCCAGCGGGTTAATAAGAAGTTGGCCGGGATGCCAGGCCGCGAAAACCGAGCAGTTCAAGCACGCAGGCCGAGCGACGAAGCGAGCGTAGTCGAACCCTACGTGAGCGAGACGCGAGGCCGAGGACGCCGAAATGCGAAGTTTGCAGCAGCCTGGCGCCCGACTACCAGCGGTAGTGGGCGAAGGCCTTGTTGGCCTGGGCCATCCGGTAGATGTCGTCCTTGCGCTTCCAAGCGCCGCCCTGCTGCTGCGTGGCGTCGAGGACCTCGTTGGCGAGCCGTTCGGCCATCGACTTCTCGCGCCGCCCGCGGGCGAACTGGACCAGCCAGCGGACGGCCAGGGTGCGGGCGCGGCGGGCCTGGACCTCGACCGGCACTTGGTAGGTGGCCCCGCCGACGCGGCGAGAGCGGACCTCGAGCACCGGAGTCAGCTCCTTGATCGCCTCGTCGAGCACCTCGACCGGAGCGCGGTTCGTTCGCTCGCCGACGATCGCGAGCGAGTCGTAGACGCTCTGCTCGGCGATCGACTTCTTGCCGTCGCTCATCACCTTGTTGATGACCTGCTGCACCAGCCGGCTCCGATGCATGGCATCGGGCTCGATCGGGCGGATCGCTGCGCGGGCGCGGCGCGGCATCAGCGCACTTACCGCTTGACCCCGTACTGCGAGCGGGACTGTCGGCGATCGGAGACGCCGGAAGCATCGAGCGTGCCCCGAACGACCTTGTAGCGGACGCCCGGCAGGTCTTTGACTCGGCCGCCTCGCACGAGGACCACCGAATGCTCCTGAAGGTTGTGTCCTTCGCCCGGGATGTAGCAGGTGACCTCCATGCCGTTCGTCAATCGCACACGGGCGACCTTTCGCAGCGCGGAGTTCGGCTTCTTCGGCGTCGCCGTGTAGACCCGCGTGCAGACGCCGCGCCGCTGCGGCGCTGCAATGCGCCGCTTGCGCCCCTGGCCGGACTTCAGGCCGGGCGTCGCGGTCTTCTTTAAGGGGCGCGTGCGGCCCTTTCTGATCAACTGACTCGTCGTCGGCACGGCGACGGAATATAGCGACGGCCCCTCCGCCCCGCGTGCGGGTGACTCGTCTGTAGTCCAGGGCGCCTGTCCTCTACGCTGACGACATGGACGATGCGCAGCCGATCCTCGCCCTGGACGTCGACGGCGTTATCAGCCTGTTCGGCTTCGAGGGCCCCCTGGCCGAGGTGCCCGGCCGCTTCCACCTGATCGACGGGATGGCCCACTGCATTCCCGACGGCATCGGCGAGCGGATCGGCCGCCTAGCGGACCACTACGACATGGTCTGGGCAACCGGCTGGGAGGACCGGGCCAACGATCGCCTGCTCGAGATTCTCGGCCTTCCCGGAGAACTCCCCTTCCTGACCTTCGACGGCAACGCGCGCTTCGGCTCGGCCCATTGGAAGATCGCGGCCATCGACCGCTACGCCGGAGAGCGCCCGCTCGCCTGGGTGGACGACTGCATCGACGAGACCTGTCAGGCGTGGGCCGTCCAACGCTCCGCGCCCACCCTGCTCGTATCCACCGAGCCAGATCGGGGCCTCACCGATTCACACGTCGATGCTCTGCTCAGCTGGGTGCGGGCGGGCTACACTGCGTGAAGCAGTGGAGGGGTTCTGGCCGATCTTCTTCCTCGCGGTGATCTTGAAGATCCCGGTCGCTGGCTTGCTCTACCTCGTCTGGTGGGCGGTCCATCAGACCCCCGAGATCGAGGAGGCGCCGCCAGGGGCCGACGATCATGAGTT
>VAYK01000143.1 GCA_005884985.1 Actinomycetota bacterium
AGCCCGTTCACGCAGGGGGCGATGCTCGGCGACCGCATCCGGCTCGCCGACCATTTCCTTGACCCTGGTGTGTTCATCCGCTCGATGGCAACGCGCGGCTCACTCGGAGGCCTCGCGGAGGCGGCGCTCCAGGCCGCCTTGCTGATGGACGCCTCGGGCAAGGACGACGTGCTGCTCGAGACCGTGGGCGTCGGCCAGGGAGAGGTCGACGTGGTGGACCACGCCGACACGATCGTGCTCGCCCTGATGCCGGGCTCCGGCGACTCGATCCAGGCGCTGAAGGCGGGCGTGATGGAGATTCCCGACGTGATCGTCGTCAACAAATCGGAACACCCGCTTGCTGACACCATGGTCCGGGAGGTGCGAGCGGTGCTGTCACTCGGTCCGCAGGGCAGCTGGAAGGTGCCGGTGGTGCGCACCGAGGCGGCGAAGGAACAGGGGATCGCCGAGTTGCTCGAGCGGATCGATGCCCATCGCCGGCACATCGAGGACACCGGTTCGTTGGCGGAGCGCCGGGCGCGCAACCTCCGCGCCGAGGTGCTCGGCATCGCCGCCGCCCGGGTTCGTCACCGCCTGGAGGAACGAGCCGGGAGCGATCCGGAATGGGAGGGGCTGCTCGACAGCGTGGTGCGTCGTGAGACGGACCCCGCTACGGCGGCGCGGAGGTTGCTGGAAAAGGCCGGCGATCGCTGAGCGAACCGAACCCACCGAGTCGGGTGGGACCGAACGCGAGCTTCAGCTGGTCTCGCTCGTCGGGATCCCGGGCCAGGTCGGACGCGCCGCCGAGTTCGCCGAGCGCGGCTCCGGTGCGATCACGGCGCGCTCGGCAAGCTAACTCGTCGGCTTGCTTACAGAGCTCCCCTTGCCCAGTCGAAGGGCGCGGGGCCGCTGCCTGCGTGGGCAGCGGCGGCGGAGCCCACGATCACGCGAGTTCGGCGCCCTTCCACTCCGCGCTCCACCCGGACCTCTGACCACTGCGCACACGGTGCAAACGCGTCGGCCAGCTGCAGGGCGAGAAGCGAGGGCTGACGCTTCCGCTGACTCGTCTTTCTCTCCATGGGACCCCTATCGAAGGTTCCGAGGACGGTGCGACTCTACGTCCGCCGCCGGCCGGAATCATGGCGAGGCTGACGATCAAACCCCAATTTGGGCAATCGGCGCCCTCTGGCGACCCGAGGCATCCGATCGCGGCGCGCCAACGCAAGCCGAACGGCAGCCTCGACCGCTCGTTCGGCAAAACGACGAATCCGCCTTTCGCCATCTATATCGTGGCTAAGTGCGGTTTCGTGAGAAGGCGGAGCACTAACAGCCAAGCTGGCGAGCGATCACCATCTGTTGGACTTCGTCGGTCCCCTCGCCGATCGTGAGGATCTTGGCGTCGCGGTAGAACCGGCACACCGGATACTCCTCGATGTAGCCGTAGCCGCCGTGGATCTGCACCGCCTCCTCGGTCGCGCGCACCGCCAGCCGGCCGGTTTTCAGCTTCGCCTGCGCGGCGATCAGCGTGAACGGCTCCCCCCGGTCCTTCTGGAGCGCCGCCTTGTAGGTCAAAAGGCGCGCCGCCTCGATCTCCGCGGACAGGTCGGCGATCTTCATCTGGATCGCCTGGAATTTGGAGATCGGCTGCCCGAACGCCTGGCGCTCCTTCGCATAGGCGAGCGCCTCGTCGAGCGCCCCTTGGGCGAGGCCGACGCCCATTGCGGCGACGCCGATGCGGCCGCCGTCGAGAATGTGGAGAAACTGCCTGAACCCCGCGCCCCGCGGACCCAGCAGGTTGGACTCGGAGACTCGGCAACCCTCGAACGAGAGGGGGCGCGTGTCGGAGGCGTTCCATCCCATCTTCCGGTAGGCGCCGCCCTGGGTGTAGCCGGGAGTGCCGGTGGCGACGATGATGTTCGAGATCTCGTCGCCGTTCGTGCGCGCGGTGATCGTCACGCAGCCCGAGATCTCCGTGCCAGCGTTGGTGATGAACTGCTTGGCGCCGTCGATCACCCATTCGCCGTCGGTGAGCTTGGCCCGGGTGCGCGTGGCGCCGGCGTCGGATCCCCCCTCGGCCTCGGTGAGGCCGAAGGAGGCCAGCCTGCGTCCGCTGCAGAGCTCCGGCATCCACTCTGACGCTTGCTCCTCGTTGCCCCAGAGGTGGATCGGCATCGTGCCGAGCGACGTGTGGGCGGCGACCGTGATGCACACGGAGGAGTCCACCCGGGCCAGCTCCTCGATCGCGAGCACGTAGGACAGGGTGTCGGCGCCCCCGCCCCCGTACTCGGTGGGGAACGGGATCCCCATCATCCCGAGCTTGCCCATCTTCTCGACGATCTCGTACGGAAATCGCTTTTCCCGGTCGAGCTCCTCGGCGACCGGCGCGACCTCCTGTCGCGCGAACTCGCGTACGGTGTCGCGCAGCAGCCGCTGCTCGGTGGTCAGGTCGAAGTCCATAAGTCGACTACGCGCCCTCGCGCGGAAGGCGTTGGTTCCGTTTGGGGGCCGCAGTCAACCAGACTATGGAAGCGTGGCGCGCGTGCCGCGGGCCGCAGCTCGCCCGGCGCCCAGGGCTCCAGCGGCTCGGCGAACTGGAGTCCGTGGCCTTCCGGGACGCCTCGATCGGCGCGCGACCCGGCGGGTGGCTCAGGCCGCGAGGTTACGTGCCAGTTCGACGAGCAGGCGGACACCGAACCCCGTCGGGCCAGAGCCCACGTAGGGGCGCCCGACGTCCCAGGCGGTTCCCGCGATGTCGAGGTGTGCCCAGGGCTTGCCGTCCACAAACTCCTCCAGGAACGAGCCCGCGTAGATCGTCCCCGCCTTGCGCTTCGACGACAAGTTGGCGAGGTCGGCGTCCCTGCCCCTTGTCAGCTCCTTGTACTCGGGATGCAGTGGGAGGCGCCAGGCCAGCTCGCCGGTGCGCTCGGCGGCCGCCAGCACGAGCCGGGACCATTCGTCGTCGTTGGAGATCAGCCCCGCGTAGGTCGAGCCGAGCGCAATCAGCACGGAGCCTGTCAGGGTCGCGATGTCGACGATGCGGTCAGCGCCGAGGTCGCGCACGCAGTAGGTCAGGGCGTCGGCGAGGATCAGGCGGCCCTCCGCGTCGGTGTTGTTCACCTCAACGGTCTTGCCGTTCAGCTGGGTGATGATGTCGCCGGGCTTGGTCGCCGTCCCGCTCGGCATGTTCTCCGTCGCGGGGACTGCGGCGACCACGCTCAACGGCAGACCGAGCTCGGCGATCGCAGAGACCGCCTCGAGCACCGCAGCGCCCCCCGACATGTCCATCTTCATGTCCTCCATCTTCGCCGCGGGCTTGATCGAGATCCCACCCGTGTCGAAGGTCACGGCCTTGCCGACCAGGCCGAGAATCCGGCTCTGACCGCCGCCCTGGTAGCGGAGCGCGATCAGCTGCGGCTCCTCGGCGCTGCCCCGGGCGACGGCCGCCAACCCGCCCATGCCCCGCTGTTCGATCTCCCCGCGGCCGAGCACCTCGACCGTGATCGTCTCGTAAGCGTGGGCGATTTCACGGGCTCGGTCGGCGAGGTGGCCCGGCGTGACCACGTTGGAGGGCAGGCTCTGAAGCTCGCGCGCCCGATTGGCGGCCTCGGAGGCCACCCGCGCCACCTCGGCGGCGTCGGCGATTGCGGCGGCATCGTCACCGCCGGCCAGCACCAGGCGCTCGAGCCTGGGCGGCGCTAGATCGTCGCCGTCGCGGGACTTGAAGCGGTCGAACCGGTACGAGGCGAGCACCGTGCCCTCGACCACCGCCGCGCTCCGCGCTTCGCGCGGGGGACGCTCGTCGGCCGCTTCGGGAAGCGCCCAGGCGATCGTCTGGGCCTCGTAGGCGCCGGCCTCCGTGACGGCCAGCGCCGCGGCCACGCGCAGCCGCTCCGGGTCGAGGTCATCCCGCTTGCCGAGCCCGACGACCAGCAGCCGTTCCGGGCGCTTGGGGCGCAGCAGCGTCAGCTTCTTGAAAGCCGTCTTGACGTCGCCCGCGCCGGGCACATCGCGGTACGCCTCCCGCAGCTCGTCGCCATCGAACAGCCCGATCACATGCAGCTCGGCCTCGACGTCCG
>VAYK01000145.1 GCA_005884985.1 Actinomycetota bacterium
GGCCGCGGGGGCGGGGGTGTCGGGGTCCGAGCCGGCGACGGCCCCCGGAATGTTTGACGCGGAGCGTTTGACATTCCGGGGTGTCGCCGGAACGGACCCTGACGGCCCCGCCACAGGTCGCGTCATCCAGCCCGTTGCGCTCGCCGCCGCCGGGATCGCGGCGGGGCTGGCGGCGGGAATAAAGCTCTCGTTCCTGGCGCCGGTCGCCGCCCTGACGGTCGCCGTGGTGGTGATCGCCCCCCGGACCACGCGCCTGCGCGCCGCGGCGCTGTGGGGAATTCCGATGCTGGCCGCCGGCGGTTACTGGTACGTCCGCAACCTGATTGCGGTCGGCAACCCGATCCCCTACATCGGCTCGATCGGCCCGATCTCCCTGGCAGCTCCCGTCCGCGACTTCCAGTTGCGGCCCGACTTCGCGGTCGTTCACTACTGGCATGACACCGGCGTGTGGCGAGACTGGTTCGGGCCGGGCCTGCACGAGTCGTTCGGGACGCTCTGGCCGCTGACCCTGGCGGGCATGATCGCGGTGGCTGTGTTCGCGATCTGGCGCGGGCGCGAGCCGATCCTGCGGGCGCTCGGCGCCTTCGTGATCGTCACGGCGATCGCCTACGTGTTCACGCCGCTGACCGCCGCCGGCGCGCAGGGACACCCGATCTCGTTCGTGTGGAACGTTCGCTACCTGGCCCCCGCCGTGGCGATGGGCCTGGCGATCCTGCCGTGCCTGCCGGCGCTGCGGGCAACGCCCCGGCGCCGGGCGGCGGTCCTGGCTGCGCTCACCGTGCTGCTCACGTTCACCGTCGGCTCGCTGGTGCAGTGGAAGCAGGGCCACACCAAGGGCGCCGTGGCGGCCGCCGTGCTGGTGGTCGGCTTCGCCGTCCTCGTCTCCATCCTGCGCTCGCGCGGCGCGCTCGGCCCCGCCGCGCGGACGCGCGTTCGGGTGGCGCTGGCGGCAGGCGCCCTCGGCCTCGCGATCGCGGCCGGCTACGGCGAGCAGGACCACTACCTCACCCACCGGTACGAGAACACAGGCCAGGTCCAGGATCTCGCCGGTGCGCTGCGCTGGTCGCGAGACGTGCGCGGTGCCCGAATCGCCGTCGCCGGCATCCGCGCCGTGTTCACGCAGTACCCCTTCTACGGCACCGACCTCTCGAACCGGGTGCAGTGGCTCGGCGCCCGCGGCTCGCACGACGCCTACCAGCGGATCCCCGACTGCCGCCAATGGCGGCGCGCGGTCGACGCCGGCGGCTACACGCACGTCGTGACCACCTTCGACCCCTACCTGCCGGATGACATGCACAACTCGCCCGAGGGGCGCTGGACGCAGTCCGACCCCAACGCCCAAGTGATCCTGCGCGACGGGCCCGTAAGGGTGTTCGAGCTCCGCGGGCCACTTGATCCCGCCGCCTGTGCCGGCCAGAAGCCGCTCACGCAGGCCCAGCTTCACAGCGTGCCCAACCTCAACGGGAGGCCGAACAGTTCCCGCTAGCGCCAGCGCACGTCAGCGCACGCCGTCGATCAGCGTCACCGACGGCTCTTTGAGGACGTGACTGACCTCGCCTGGTCGGACGAGGGTCCGCGCCCGAGCCCGGTATCGCCACAGGATGCAGCAGGGCGCCAATCCCCGCTTCTCGGTCAGCCGGAACCCGTGGTCGGGAGGCGAGATCGTGGACAGCGTGCTGAGCACGTCGATCTCGTCGACTCGTTCCCGCTTGAAATGGGGGGGCTTGAACTCGCGCCCATTCCGATAGTAGGCGATCGGCTCGTTGGCGTTGCGCAACACCACGAGGACTCGAGGGCCGGAGGGTGGTCCCATGGCCTCCGCTGCCCCGCGATAGTCCGGTCGTTGCATCTGGCCGCTTTCATAGACGGCGACCAGGACGGCGATGAACACCAGGACCGCGGCGCCCGCGCTGGCCAGGCCGAGGCGTCTGGCCCGGCTACAGCCGAATCCGATCCCGGCGGCGACCAGGAGGGGCTCCAGCGAACCGATCAGGTTCCGCGGGTGGAAGAAGTCGACGCCCAGGTAGGCGAGGACGAACGGAACGACGATCGCCGCGGCCGCCGCGCCGACGATGATCAGGCTGCCTTCGCGCTCCCGACGCGTGGCGCGCCGCAGTAGCAGAACGAGGGCGATCGCGGCCAGGATCAGCCCGGCGAGGACCGCGGCCTCGCGGAAGTGGCGAACCGACGGGCTGCCGGCGCCGCGGCGCACGACGGGGACTCCGGTGAACAGGTTCCTCCTGCCGGTTCCCTCCTGCGTGAGCGCGAGCGGGATCAAGGCCAGGCCGACGGCAACGGTTGCGCCGACGGCAACGATTGGCGCCCGTCGCGGCCAGCCTCTGGCCACCAGCCACAACCCCTCCGCCCCGACGAGGAAGGCGGCGAAGTAGTGCGAGCAGAGCGCGAGCCCCGAGGCGGTCGCCCACAGTCCCAGGTTGCGCCGCGACGGGTCGTTCAGGCACAGCGCGAAGAAGTAGACGCCCCAGGCCGCGAAGAAGACGAAGAGCGCGTACGAGCGGGCCTCCTGCGAGTACCAGACCAGGTAGGGGTTGAAGGCGACCAGAGCGGCAGCGATCAGGCCGGCCCGTCGAGAGGACAGCTCACGCGCCGCGAGGTAGGCCGCGGGGACGGTCAAGGTCCCGATCAAGGCCGACAGCGAGCGGAGCCCGACTTCCCCGGTGCCGAACAGCTTGCTCCACAGCCAGGCGAGCAGGTAGTAGAGCGGCGGGCTCCGCTCGCTATTGACCGCCACGTGAAGCGTCTGGCCGAGCCCGCTTTCGAGAACCCGCCACGCGGTGACGGCCTCGTCGTGGTCGTAGCTCTGGTGATCGAGCGTTGCGAACCGTACGAGGGCCGCCGCAGCGATGATCCCGGCCAAGATCCAGGCCTGCCGGCGATTCATGGGCGCGGAAGCCTACCCCCAGTTACGCTGCCGCGATGCTCGGTGTCTACGAGTCCGCCGCCGCGATCCTGCTCGCCTCGCTCGTGTTCGGCTCGGCGCTCCTTCACCTGCTGGGACGCACCGCGCCGACCTGGCTCTCGGGCGCGGTCGGCTTCGCCGCGCTCACCGTCGCCTGCCCCCTCCTGATCCGCGTCCCGGGGCGCGCCACCACCCTCTCGATTCTCGTTGGAGTCGTCCTCTTGGCGGCGCTCGTGTGGATGTGGCGCGGGGCACCGGTATCCGGACGCAAGACGCTGGGCCGCCGCAGGTGGCGCATACGCCACCTTCGCCGCGCACGGGTCGCGCGGACCCCGAGCGGCGCCGCTCAGCCCTTCCAGAGGGACGTTGGCGTCGCGGCCATCGTCGTCGTCATCGTCATTGCTGCCGCCTCACTCCCGTTTGCATTCAACGACAGCAGCGGCCCCCTCGGCGAGGGCATCTACACGACCGGCCAGGCAGCGCAGCTCTACTGGACCGACTGGCTCCAGCATGGTGTCGGCCCGGAGCCGAACGCGGTGCGCTTCGGCTACCCGACCGGACCGCAGTCGGTCGCCGCGGCGGCTGCCGAGGCGACCAACGCCTCACTCCTCAACGCCTTCAACGGGCTCCTGCTCGCGATTCCGGTGCTCACGGCGCTGGCCGCGCTCGCCGCGCTCGAGAACCTGCCGCCCTGGCGCCGCATTGCGGCCGCCTCGCTGACGGGACTGCCGTACCTGGCTGCGTCGTTTCTGGCGCAGAGCGCCTTCAAGGAGACGGCGATGGCGCTGCTGGTGCTCGCCTTTGCCGTGGCGCTCGGCGAGCTGGGGCGGCGCCTGCCGTCCGGCGACAACCAGCCGCACCCCCGCCGGGCGATGGTGGTGGCGCTGATTCTGCTCGCGGCGGCGAGCGTCTTCGTCTACAGCCTCCCGGGGCTCGTCTGGTTCGGGCTCGCGGTCCCGATCTGGCTCGCTCTAGAGCGCGCAAGTGGCGGACTGCGCGTGGACGTCGGGGCGATGCGCGAGGCCGCGCGTCGCCACCGGAGGGCGATCGCCGCGGTGGCGATCGTCGTCGTCGCTGTGGCGGCGTTCTCGGCCGCCCAGCTCTCGGGGTTCGTCAGCAAGGTCGGCCACGTCCAGGCGTCGGTGGGGAGGCTCAGCTCGCCGGTGTTCCCCGGCGAGGCGCTGGGGATATGGCCCGAGGGCGACTTCCGCGTGGTCCGCGGGGACGTCTCCGGCGCCTATCCCGCGGTGGCGCTCGGCCTGCTGGCCGCGGCGATCGGGGCCTTCGCGGCGATCCGCCGGCGCCACTGGAGCCTGGTCGCCATGGGCGCCAGCGCGGTGATCGTCTACGCCGGCGCGAGGGCGTTCGCCTCGATCTACGTCGAGGCCAAGGCCCTGGCCATCATGTCCCCGCTGGTGGTGCTCGCCGCCCTCCACGCCCTCTTCTCCCCACGCCCACGGCGCGACGCGAAGGGCGCCGAGACCGAACGGATGCTGGAGGACAGGGAACGTAAGTTCACGCCACGATTGGTGCTCGGCGGAATCGTTGCCGTTGCCGTCGCCGCCTCGACGTTCCTCGCGCTGCGCGCCGCCCCGGTCGGCTTCGATCAGCGCGGCAACGAGCTCCAAAGCCTCGCCGGCCTGATCCAGGCCCGCTCGGTCGCCTTCCTCGGCGTCGACCGCTTCTCGGCGTACTGGCTGCGGGGAACGTTGATGCGAAGCCCCGGCGGGTATGTCCCGTCCGAGGTCCAGGCGCGGCCGAAGAAGGTCTGGCAGCAGGGGCTGGCGATGGACTTCGACACGCTGCCCTCCGGGCGGCTCGACGACTTCAGCTACGTGATCACGACTACGGCCCAGTACCAGAGCACCCCGCCGCCAAACTTCCGGCCCGTCGTCCGAACCGCCTCCTACGTGCTCTGGAAGCGCCAGGGCCCGACGCCCCGCGGGCACATCATCGTCAAGGGCGGGACGCCGGGCGCGGTGCTCGACTGCGCCAGTCCCGAGGGTCGCGGGATCGCGAGGCGTCCGGGAACCGCCACGGTGCTGCCGGAGCCGGTCGTCAACGGCCGCAAGGCCTGGAGCCGCAGCGATCGCTTCGACGCTCCGGGAACGGCCACCCAGAAGCTCAGGCTCGGGCCGGGGCGGTGGGCGCTGTCCCTGCAGTACCACAGCCAGGTTCCGCTGACCGTTTCGGCCCCGGGGCTCCAGATCGGTCTTCCGGCCTCGCTCGACGGCATGTACCTGACCCACCGGGCCCAGGGTGCGTTTTGGGCGGCCGGGAGGCTGCGCGCGAAGCACGGAGGTCCAGTGACGGTCACGGTGAGTGCCGAGAAGCCGAGCCGGCTCCAGCGACTGGTGGGCGTCGGGCGCCAGGTGTGGCTCGGGCCGCTCGCGGCGACCCAGGCGGGGTCAAGCAACGTGCCGCTGCGCAGCGCGTGCGGCCGTTTCGTGGACCATTTCACGGTTCGCCGTGGGTACGCCAGCGGAAATCGCTAGCGTCTTTGCGCCGAATGACCGATACCCGTGCAACCCAACCCGAGGGGCGCTCCCGTGACAAGCCGGCGCTTGCGGTCC
>VAYK01000144.1 GCA_005884985.1 Actinomycetota bacterium
GCTCTTGGCGATCCAGACCGGCGGTGCGGGTCGAGGGGTCGACTTGCCCGGCTTTCCGCATGTGAACGCGTTCCTCGACTTCGTTCTCGCCGGGGCGATGATTCAGTCGACGCTGCTCGCCGGGAACAGCGGCGGGATCGCGCTGGCGGTCGACATCGAGATGGGATTCACGGACCGCCTGCTGGCGGCGCCTATCTCCCGCTACGCGATTGTGCTCGGGCGGCTTGCCGGGACAGCGGCCCTGGGCGCCTTCTCCGCGATCTGGTTCATCGCGGTCGGGCTGATCTTCGGCGTGCAGATCGACGAAGGGATCCCGGGCGTGCTGGTGATGATCCTCTTCGTGACGCTCTCGGCAATCGCCTTCGGCGGCCTCGGCGCCGCGGTGGCGCTGCGAACCGGAAGCGCCTCGGTCGTCCAGGGCCTGTTCCCGCTCGTCTTCGTGATCCTCTTCCTCTCCTCGGCCTTCTTCCCCGCCAACCTGATGCTGGAACCGGCCGCCACGGTCGCCAATTACAACCCGCTGAGCTTCATCGTCGACGGGATCCGGGATCCCGTGATCTCGTCGCTGTCCTTCGAGGCGTTCGCCAAGGCAATCGGCTCGATCGCATTGATCGCCGGAATCAGCGTGGGCCTCAGCGCCATCGCGCTGAGGCGGCGACTGAGGTTGGGGGGCTGAGCGCTCGTGCGCTGGCGCACGGACATCGAGACGATCGCGGCGCTGGTGCGGCGGGCGGCGAACGAGCTGCTGCGGGTGCCGGGAGCAGCCATTCCCGGCGTCCTGGCGCCGACGATCTTCTTCCTCGGCCTCACCTCGGTGTTCGGACATCTCACCCTGCTGCCGGGCTTCGACTCGAGCAGCTACCAGAGCTTCCTGATTCCGATCAGCCTCATGCAGGGCGCCGGCTTCACCGGGGCCGCCACCGGGGTCAACCTTGCTCGCGACATCGAGCAGGGCTGGTTCGACCGCCTGCTGGTCTCCCCCGCCCCTCGCCCCGTCCTGCTCGCCGGGCTCGTAATCTCGGCCAGCCTGCGGTCGCCGATCGTGGTCGTCATGGGGATGGGCACCCTGGCTGCCCTGTGGGGGTGCGCGCTGGCGCTCAAGTTCAAGTCGCAGTCGGCCGCCCCGCTGATGCAGGCTGGGATGTTCGTCCTCATCCTCACCACCACCGCCTACGCGCCGCTTGCTCTGCTTACCGGCTGGCTCCACACCGTCGCCAAGTACAACCCCGCGACCCAGGTCGTCGAGGCGGCCCGCCAGGGATTCGTCGGCGGCGTCACCTGGGGCGACACCTGGCCGGGCCTGCTCGCGCTCGCCGGCCTGCTGGCCGTGCTCACCGCGCTCGCCCTGCGCGGCATGCGCCGCACGGCCATTTGAACCAGCAACTCACCGCGCTGGCCGGCCACGTGCTCCGGGCGAGCTGGGCCGAGGGGGAACGCGACGGCGTTCCGTACGCCTACACGCGCCCGAGCCCGTCGCGCTACCCGTGGCAGTGGTACTGGGACTCGTGCTTCGCGGCGATCGTCTGGCGGCGCTTCGCCCCGGAGCGCTCGCGCGCCGAGCTCGAGACGCTTCTGCGCGCCTGTCGGCCCGATGGGTTCGTCGGCCACGTCATCTTTTGGGACCACGCGATCTCTTTCCGGCGCCGTCTCTACTACAACGTCGCCTCGCGCTCGGCGCCGATGACCGGGACGATCCAGCCCCCGCTGCTCGCCTGGGCGTGGCGGATCGCCGTCGGGGACCCGGCCGCCGAGCCGCGCATCGCCCACCACCACGAGTGGCTCGTTGCGAACCGGGACCTGGACCGCGACGGCCTCTTGTGGCTCGTTCAGCCGGACGAGTCGGGCCTCGACTCCTCGCCCAAGTTCGATCCGGTATGGGGCCGGCGGGCGCACGCGAGACTGGGCTTTCCCTTGCTGGTGGCCCGCAACCGACGGTTCGGCTGGGATGCGCGGCGGATCAGAGACGCCGGCGGACCTGTGCTCTGTGAGGTCTCCACCAACGTGCTGTGGGGGCTCGCCCGCCTTGCGATGGGCGAGCCCTCGATCACCCCCGCGCTCGTCGATCGGCTCTGGGACGAGCGGACAGGGCTGTTCCTGGACGAGGCGCAGCCGGGCGGCCTGCGCCCGGCCGTCGAGACCTGGGCCGCGCTGGCGCCGCTCGCCCTGCCCGACCTGCCCGAGGCGATCGGGCGGCGACTTTGCGAACAACACCTGCTGGATCCGAGGCGCTTCTGGCTGCCGGTGCCGCCGCCCTCGGTCTCCGCGGCGGAGCGGACCTTCGTGCCGGGGCGCGGGCGGGGCTGGAAGCGCCTTTACTGGCGCGGCCCCACCTGGCTCAACGCCGCATGGATGCTGTGGATCGGCCTGGTCCGACTCGGCTACCGCGCCGAGGCCGAGGAGATGGCGCGCCGACTGGGCGATGCGGTGCTCTCGCAGGGGCTTCGCGAGTATTACCACCCCCGCACCGGGGAGGGCCTCGGCGCCGCCGACTTCGCCTGGACCAGCCTGATCCTCGAGATGGCCGAGCCGGTGAAGAGCGCGACTCGGAGCTACCTGGGCGAGCCCCAACCCTGAGAGTGAGCGCAGATGCGGCTCCGGCGGGCCGCGCGAGCGCCGATCTCGGTCAGCCCCTGTGACCCGCGGCGGGCGCCAGATGCCCGCGGCAACCGGTATGCGCCGGTTCGTTACTTGTAGCGGTACGTGATCCGGCCACGGTCGAGGTCGTACGGCGAGAGCTCGATCTTCACCCGGTCGCCGGGGAGAATGCGAATGTAGTGGCGGCGCATCTTGCCCGAGATGTGCCCAAGGACCTCGTGGTCGTTGTCGAGCTTGACCTTGAACATGGTGTTGGGCAGGGCCTCGGTGACCTCGCCCTCCATCTCGATCTTTTCTTCCTTACCCATTCGCGCCGAAGAGCGTAGCGGGCTGCATTGGCGGACGCGACGCGCGCCTAACGCCCCTCGAAGCTGGCTTTGCCCGGGCCTTCGGTGAGGAACGACTTGACGGCCCGCTGCAGGTCCTCGGTCTCGAACAGGGCACCGGCGACCTCCGGCGTCACTCGGTCGGCATCGTCGACACCGCCCTCCAGGTAGGCGCGGACGATCCGCTTGGTCGCCGCGTGCGCCTTGGTGGGGCCGGCCGCCAGCCGCTGCGCGAACCGCATCCCCTTCTCGAGCAGCTGGTCGTCGGGGAGCACGCGGTTGACGACGTTCCAACCCTCCAGCGTCGCCGCGTCGTAGATGCCCTGGGACATCACGAACTCCCGAGCTCGCGCCGGACCCGCTCGCTCGGCCATTCGCTGGGTGCCGCCAGCGCCTGGGGTGAGGCCCACCACGGCCTCGACCAGGCCGAAGCGAGCCGACTCGCCCGCCCAGATCATGTCGCACCCCAGCGAGACCTCTAGCCCGGCGGTCAGGCAGAGGCCGTGGACCAGCGCCAGCGTCGGGATCGGCAGGGCCTCGATTCGCCGCACGGCGCCGAGCAAGGGCTCGAAGCTCAGCTCCGAGCGGTCGCCGCCCGCATCGACGATCTGCTGGAACACGTTGACGTCGGCGCCGCCCGTGAAGACCTTTCCCTCGGCACGCCAGACCAGCGCCCGGGCGTCAGAGCCCTCGATCTCGTCGAGGCACTCGTTGAGCGCCTGGAAGGCCGCCGCGCCGAACAGGTTCAGCGGCGGGTCGTGGAGGATCATCGCCGCCGCGGCGCCGTCACGCTCGAGGCGCACCGGGCGGTCGCTCACGGGGTCGCCTCCCGGATCCGATCGGCCAGCGCGGCGATCTCCTCGGCCTCGCCGCCGCGTGGTATCCAGGGCAGCTTCAAGGGATCGTCGTCGTAGCGCGGGACCACGTGCAGGTGGAAGTGGAAGATCGTCTGCCAGGCGACCGGCCCGCAGGAGTTGAGGATGTTGAAGCCGTCCGGTTCCAGAGCGGCGCGTATCTTGCGCGCCAGGCGACGAGCGGAGAGGGTGGTTCGCTCCAGGTCCTTCTCGGAGATCTCGAACAGATCGGCGCTATGGGTGCGGGGCACGACCAGCGCATGGCCCCGGGTCGCCGGGTTGATATCCATGAACGCGACCGTGTGCTCGTCGGAGTCGACGATCTGAGCCGGCACCTCCCCGGCAACGATCCCGCAGAACAGGCAATCACTCGCCATGCGGGGCGGCAGCCTAAATCAAACCGGCGGCAGCGTCGGTGCCGCCGGGTCCGCCGTCACCCCCGGATCAATTGCCGGGCCAGCGCGATCGCCTCCTCGCGCCTGGTGACCTCGCCCGCGAACACCGCCGCCTCAATCTCGCCCAGCAGACGGCCGAGCTCCGGGCCTGGCTCGACGCCCACCTCCGACGCCAGCTCGTCACCCGGGATCGGTGAGCGCGGCGGGCCTTTGCGGCGCCAGGCCAGGGCCTCTGCGACCATCTCGCGGGCCAGCTCGAGATGGGCGTCGACCGCCTCCCGCCGGGTGCGCTCGCCCTGGGTTGCGAGCCGGTCCGCGACCGTGAGCAGCGTGACGTCGACCGAGTCGGGGTCGGTGGCTCGCAGGTAGTCGTAGACGTGGCGTCGCGAGAGCGGCCGCTCATGGACCAGGAAGCCGAGCCGCAGGTGGTTGAGGGTGAGGTTGGCGAGGTAGTCGCTGAGGCGACGGCTCACTCGCAGGCGCGAGCAGAGCTCCCGGACAATGCGGACGCCGGCACGATCGTGGCCCATGAAAAGCACCCGGGCTCCCTCGCCGAGGGTGCGCGTCTCCGGCTTGCCGAGGTCGTGAAAGAGGGCGGCGAAGCGCAGCGCCCCGCCGCGTGTGAGCTCGTCGGCGAGCGGCTCGGCGAGCAGCTGCCCGACCGCCCCCGCCGGCTCGCCGGCGAAGGTTTCGGGCTCGGCCTCAACCTCGATCAACCGCGCAAGCACCTCCATCGTGTGCCCGTGAACATCGAGGTGGTGATAGGGATTCTGCTCCACGCCGCGGAGGGCCTCGAGCTCCGGCAGCAGGCCCGGCGTCGCCCCCAGCCGGTCGAGGAGCTGCAAACCCCCGACCGGGTCGGCGCCCATGAGCAGGAGGCGCAGCTCGGCGAACTGGCGCTCCCCCGCCGGCTCGCCCGCCCGCCCGGCCTCGGCGCGGGCGAGCGCCTCGGTCTCCTCGTTGATCTCGAGCCCCAGGCCGGAGGCGATCCGGGCCGCGCGCAGGATCCGAAGCGGGTCGTCGGCGAAGCTGCGCA